>DFBZ01000010.1:2909-4149 GCA_002366835.1 Gammaproteobacteria bacterium UBA3067 | reverse complement strand
CCACTCTGGTAATTAAATCATCAGGATTAAACTTTGCTAAGAAGTCATTTGCCCCTACTTTATCAACCATTGATTGATTAAATACGCCACTTAAAGAGGTATGAAGCATGATATAAAGACCTTGAAGCTTTGGATCGGACCTGATCTCAGTTGTTAAGGTATAGCCGTCCATCTCGGGCATTTCGATATGTGATACGATAACCGGAATAACTTTTGAAATATCCTCGTATTCTTCTGCCATTTCTCGCAGTGTTTCCAAGGCTTGCCTGCCGTCATTCCTTAATATGATTTCAAAGCCTAGCGATTTAATACACCGCTCCATCTGCTTTCTTGCTACTGAAGAGTCATCCACCACGAGAATTTTTATATTCTCAATATCTGTTTCATCAATCGCATCTTCATTGATTAAGCCTTCCGATACATCATCTTGTCTGGGAGAAACCTCGGCAAGGATTTTTTCTACATCAAGAACCTCTACAAGCCTATCATTAACCTCTGTCACTGCAGTCAAATAATTATCCTGACCGCTACCACTCGGAGGTGGGTGCATATCTTCCCAGTTGGTATTAACGATTCGCTCAACACCCTTTACAAGAAACCCCTGAATAGAGTTATTGTATTCCGTAATTATTATGAAGCAACTCTCAAGGTTCTCTAATGGCGGCATGCCCATTGCCATTTGTAAATCAATAATTGATAGGGTTCCACCACGTATATTTGCCACACCTCGTACTACTGGGTTTCGGCCAGGCATCATTGTAAGGGGTGGGCATTGCAGCACCTCCTTCACTTTAAATACATTAATCCCGTATATCTGGTTGCCCTGCAAGTTGAACAATAGAAGTTCAAGTCTATTTTGCCCAACCATTTGCGTGCGCTTATCCACTGCATCCAACACACTCGCCATTTCGTTCTCCATCAAAATGATTTTTACTTAAATATTTAATCTCTATCCATAAGAAGAAGGTGTTTTACCTACTTCCCATAATCCCTTCTTGGTCTCTTTAACTTGTCATAGGTTTAGTGGCGGCACGGCAATTGCTGCACTAGATTTAAAACAGGGTAATTATGATTAATCGTCAAATATTTGACCTTTTTTCTATATATTTTGGCTTTTGGTGCAAACCGCTGCTTGGTAGGTTTAAGCCGACTATTTTATAAATAATCGAGCACCAGCAAGCAAAACCCTTCTGTATTTTTCACGTTGGAGCATTTGGTGATATAAAATGAGAATAGGACA
>DFBZ01000010.1:0-2860 GCA_002366835.1 Gammaproteobacteria bacterium UBA3067 | reverse complement strand
ACACTGCCCGCCAACAAATAAATGACGCCATAGAAAATGCCATAGAGACAAGGCTAGCGGATCTTTTTCAAAACTCGCAAGTAAGAACAGATATTAAGATAAATCAATTTGACGCTCGACTTAAACTCACGCCTTGCGATAGTGAGATCAGTGTTTCACTCCCCCCGATGCAACGGTTTAATCGGCGAACCAGTGCCAAAGCGAGGTGTGCGTCCCCTACTCCTTGGGCGATCCAGATCCCCGTTTCAATCAGGGCATATAAAATTGTAGCGGTAGCCAGAAATCAACTGCTGCGGGGGCATCGCATTTCGCCACACGATATCTCTCTGGCGGAAATGGATATTGAAAAATTAAAGTATGGTTATTTTACGCAGCCAGAGCCCATTGTCGGCATGCAACTAAGGCGCAACCTCACGGTAAACGCCCCCTTTACTCCGAAGCTCCTACGCTTTCCCATCGTAATTCAGCGCGGCGAGCAGGTCACCATCTCTGCGCAGGCCTCGACACTGAGCGTAAAAACCAATGGCATCGCCTTGGGTAGCGGTACGGTGGGGGATAAAATCCCGATTCGAAACTCAAAGTCTCAGCGAGTCGTCGAAGGTAAAATCATTTCAGCAGGCCATGTTGCCGTCAATATGTAGTCACTTATCTGGACAGGTGTAATTTTCGCACTCTGTTAAAACCGCAGATTAATACGGCTTGTCATCCTCGCTGGTCTATACTTACTTATTAAGTCGGGGTTTTAATTAATTTTTCTAAAGTTCCGCAGCCACTTGCCGATAAGTAAGTAGAAACCGCATAAACACGATCCGCCATAATGCACAAACACCATATTATTCAGGTACTTAGAAATGGCCATTGATTTTAACAATACGCCGTCAAATAAAAACTTAGCGAATAATCGTACTCAAGAAAAGGGCCCAGTTCAGTCCCGTGCAGCGGATAGCGCCAAAGCCCCCACCGAGCAAGCATCGGCGAAAGCAGCCTCCGTTTCTGTATCTATCAGCTCCGAGGCGAAGTCGCTGGAGCGCCTGGAGAGCCGCGTGTCTAAGTCTACTGCCTTTGATAAAACAAAAGTTGCTGCCATAAAAAGCGCTATTGAAGAAGGGCGATACAGCATTAACCCTGAGAAACTGGCCGAGAAGATTATTGAGCATGAACTGGCTTTTGAGAAAAAATAAACTCACTTCAGACACTACAACTGGTTTTCTCGGTTTTTTCACAGTTCCTCAATAGCAAACCGCCCCCTCCCTTTGCCCTTTAAATTACACCCTTCACCACCCTCTTTTTCGGCCTGGTTCTTGCTGTTTAACAAGCTATTCCAATCTATTGACACCCAAACCATCTTAAACGGTGATAACCACATGAATAGCCCAGCAACAAGCCATCACGACGCCGAGCAAGTTAGCACTCAACTCAATAACGGCATTACACTATTCCAAATATTGAAAGAAATTCTGGCGCTGGAACGTAAACACCTCGAGGAACGAGACTTCGAATCGTTTCAAGCGGGCACACCAGAAAAAGCTTCCTGCCTGTCTGACATCAGCTTTCACGAAGACGAGTTCAATCATCTATTAGAAAGCCTACATATAGAGCTTGGCGATAAAACCATTGATCGCTTAATCGAAAAATATGCATCTCATCAAGAGACTGCTTTCACTGAAGCAGCCTTGCTATACCGCTCACTTCTAGGTGAATGCGACGACCTGAACACCATTAACGGTCGCATCATTCAGCGCTCTCAGGTGAACGCCAAACATCTACTTGATTTAATAAAGGGGGCCGTAAAACAAGAGCAAACCTATACGCGAAACGGAAAAACCCAAACCGATGCTGGGAAAGCCCCGATTGCAAAAGCATAAGTTATAGCGGTATGGGCTGGGACAAGAAAATCAGTCATAAAAAAAGGGCCACTATGGGCCCTTTTTTTATGACTAGGAAAAGTGCTCTTTAATCTTCTAGGGCTTCCTCAGCCTCAAGAACCTCATCCAACTCTGCAACGGACATCTTCTTTTCATACGCTTCTTTATACGTCTCCTTCAGGAAGCGCTTATATAACTTGCCGGTATCCAAACGAGGCAAGCTGTCAGCAAAGTCCATCCCTCGCGGTAATTTGAACTTGGCCAAACGCTCCTTGGCAAAGTCCAGTAGCTCTTCCTTCAAGGCATCACTGCGCTCTACGCCGAGCTTTAACTGCACAACAGCCTGCACTGATTCACCGAAGTCTTCATTGGGAACACCAAAAACGGCTACATCTTCTATTTTATTATGCAAGATCAGCGTTTTTTCTACTTCAGCGGGGTAGATATTAACGCCACCAGAAATAATTAAATCCGAGTCTCTATCACAAAGATACAGCCAGCCCTCGTCATCAAGATAACCCACATCACCCACTGTAAACAAACCACCTGGCGCACGGTTTTTATCGGTTTTGGCTTTGTCTTTGTAATACTCAAACTCACCAATCATAGAGGACATAAAAACAGTACCCGCTTCGTTTGCAGGCAGTTCATTTTTGTCGTCATCAAGGATGACAATTTTGCTGCCGGGCCAAGCCTGGCCAACTGTGCCAGGTTTTTCCAACCACTGTGCAGATTTACAAATTGCGCCACCACCTTCCGTCGCGCCATAATATTCCACCAGAACAGGCCCCCACCAATCAATGATGGCTTTTTTCTTGTCAATGGCAATGGGTGCCGCACCATGAATAATGCATTCAAGTGATGAGAGGTCATGCTTCTGTTTTACATCTTCAGGAAGGTTTAAGCAGCGGTAAAACATTGTGGGCACCATGTGGCTTACCGTGACCTTATGCTTTTCAATTAACTCAAGACACTCTTGCGGATCCCATTTTTCC
>DFBZ01000099.1 GCA_002366835.1 Gammaproteobacteria bacterium UBA3067 | reverse complement strand
GCCAGACTTCTACAGGTGGTGAGCTGTAGGATGTCTTTGTGGGTAAGAGATAGGGGTAGGAGGGGACGGTTTTTCGCCACAAGTTTTCAATATGCTTGAAGTTTTCGGTGTTTTCAGACTTGGGTATGGCCTCATTACGCCAGGAATTAATCATGGCGCTGATAAGCCTAGGGTGATTCATTATCAAGTCATCGGGACTTGGTATTTGGCGATTAAAGCGGGCTCTTATTACGCGGGCTTGGCTTTGGTCGCTGTTTATTGCGAAATTAAAGGTTTGTGTTTCTGAGCCTATGGCTTGGTAGAGTTGATCCAGGTCTGCTGCCTGTTGTTCGATGTTCAGCAAAGAGTGGGCGTTATCTGGTGTTTGAGGCAAGTGGTGTAAGTTTTCCAGAGAGTGCTCAATAAGCTGCTGGCGCCGTTTAAATTTCTGTTTCGTGGCGGAGTCATAAAAATAAGTGGTGAAAGCAGAAGTAATGAGAGAGTCTTGCTGGACGTTTATAAAACCTGGAAGGTGTTTGTTGTCAGCGCTGGCTTTTAAGTTGGCTTTACGTGCCTGTTTTTGGGATGCAAGTTTATATAAGCCCCTGTCGAGTAAGTGCCAACTTGCTGTGAGCTCGTTCGTTGTTGCATTATCGATACGATAGTCCGTTCTAGGGTGTAGCCACTGCTTGGCTTTAAGGCTTTGTTTTTCTGAGGCGAAAAGTAATAGTGCCTGCCTTGTTTTTTCTTTTGTTAGTACTTCATGTAAGTGCTCTTCATAGTTTAGGCTTGAAGCCTGAAGAGCTTCGGCTGGCTTTTTGGGTACTTGTGCAGGCATTGGCTGATTGCTGCAGCCCCCAGTAGTGACTACAAGCGTAATCAAAACAGATGCCAAAGTTATTTTTAATGCCGTTTGCTGCTGCTTTGCCATAAAATAGTATTTTTCTTATCCGTGATGAGCTTGCTCAAGGGTTCCTTAACAGTCTGTTAAATACATATCGGCCAACTTGGGCAAAAGTAAAGGTCTCTTATATTTTAGAAGATCTCACGGCATGTATCCGTGTAGTTTCAGGATTACCGTTTTTTATCGCTAAGGTGATAGTTTTATTGTTGGAGGAGAGTGTTCTATGGTGGGTTTACTAAAAAAGAAATCGATTGAGAAAATTGTAGCCAGCTACGAGTTACCCGGTTTGGGCGCTAGCGTGCGGGACATTGGGGGGCATTACCAGGTCGAAATAAAAGGAAGGCACTGCAAGCTGGCGCTTACTCTTGATTTTCCATGTGAGGGCCTTCGTTCGGTGATTACCAGTGACTTGGAGAAGGCCGTCAGCGCCTTAGCTGGTATAGATGAGGTTGATGTAAGCCTGAACGCAACGATTTTTTCACATGTGCCATGCGGAGATAAGTCTCCCATGCGTAATGTCAAAAATATTATTGCCGTCGCATCAGGTAAGGGGGGGGTAGGAAAGTCAACCACCAGCGTAAACTTAGCACTGGCCTTATCACAGGAAGGTGCGCGAGTTGGTATTCTTGATGCGGACATCTATGGTCCCAGTATTCCAATGATGCTGGGTATAAGCGATGACATTCGTCCCGAACAGGTGGATGGTAAGTATTTTAAACCCATTGTCAGGCATGGTATTCAGTCACTTTCCATGGGTAATTTGGTCACAGAAAGCACGCCGGTTGTGTGGCGTGGCCCCAAGGCAAGCGGTGCTTTATTGCAGCTTTGTCAGCAAACGCTTTGGGATGACCTTGATTATCTTATCATTGATCTGCCTCCAGGAACGGGGGATATTCAGCTCACTCTTGCGCAAAATATACCTGTGACTGGGGCCGTAGTCGTGACGACACCGCAGGATATTGCGCTTCTGGATGCGCAAAAAGCCATCGAAATGTTCGCCAAGGTACATATTCCCATATTGGGCGTTGTGGAAAATATGAGTGTTCACACCTGCAGTGCCTGTGGGCATACAGAGCATATTTTTGGGCAGGAGGGTGGTGCGCGCATCGCCGATAGCTACGAGACTGTCTTGCTGGGTGCCTTGCCTCTTTCTATCTCAATTCGTGAGCAGGTGGATGGCGGTAATCCAAGCGTTGTGGCGGATCCAGACGGGGAGATCGCCCAAGCATACCGTATGATCGCGAGAAGAGCGGCTTTGGGTATTGCGCTGATGGAGAAAAGTAACGCAATCCCAACTGTATCGTGATATATAAAAAGTTCACATCATAAAAAAGCGTTGTAGGGCAGGGCATAAACGGCCTTAGGGCGAAGAGAGATAGAGTCTTTACTAACTTCGTCCTAACAATAGAAATATAAAAAGGGATTCTGAAAATGCAAAACACACTGGCTGATATGGTAGGTAAAACCTGCCTCGTAACGGGCGCCAATTCTGGCATTGGCTTTGAAACGGCTAAAGGTTTGGCTGCACTGGGTGCTGACTTGATTCTTGTCTGTCGAGATGCGCAACGGGGAGAAGATGCCCGTAAGGATATTATTGCGGCTACGGGTAATGATCGCGTTGATTTATTAATTGCGGATATGTCTTTGATGGCATCGGTTCGAGAACTCGCGGATCAAGTAAACCAGAATTATCCGCAGATTCATGTGCTGATCAATAATGCGGGTGTGATGTTAAGCAAGCGGCAGCTAACCTCAGAAGGGTATGAGATGCAGTATGCGCTGCATCATCTCGGTCCCTTCTTGTTCACCCATTTGCTGCTTGATAAGTTAAAAGCAAGTAGCCCTGCGCGTATTATCAATATCAATTCGAAAATGCACACCATGAATAAAATTGATTTTGATAATCTACAGGCAGAGAAAAAGTTCGGCCCCTTTAAAACCTATGCGGCATCAAAGCTGGCAAATATGATGTTCACCTATTCCCTTGCGGAGCGTCTAGAAGGTACGGGTGTTACAGCGAACTGCCTTCACCCCGGCGTTATCGGTTCCAATATTGGTTCAACCCCTGGTTTCATTAAGATGTTTATGAAATCACCACAAAAAGGGGCGGAAACACCTCTCTATTTGGCCTGCGAGCCTGAACTGGAGGTGATGAACGGTAAGTATTTTATGGATAAAAAACCGCTCGCTTCATCGAAAGACAGCTACGACAAAGTGGTGGCGAAAAAGCTTTGGGCGCTAAGTTTGGAGCAAGCTGGTTTAAAGGAAAGTGAGGCGGAAACCGCCGCGTAAAAGAAAGTACCCGCTTAGAGATGCTTTCTTTAAGTG
>DFBZ01000130.1:2527-3349 GCA_002366835.1 Gammaproteobacteria bacterium UBA3067 | reverse complement strand
AGTTCAAACGCCCTGTTTTTATTAGCGACACACTGACGGTTGAACTAGAGATAAAAGAAAAAATAGATAAACGCAAACGGGTCATCATTGACTGCAAGGTGAGCAATCAAAAAGACCAAGTCGTGCTTACGGGAGAAGCGGATGTTATGGCGCCGAGTGAAAAACTCAGCCTGGATCGCCCGGAATTACCCGCCTTTAAACGTATCGAAGAATAAGCAATGCAAGTGTTCCGCCCCCTGAACGCCACCCGAGTCTAGCGACTCAGGTATTTCATGCTGTCTTCAATGCCTTTAATAGTAAGGGGATACATTTGATTTTCCATTAAAGCACGGATATGCGTTATGGAAGTAACATTTCGCCAACTCGCCTCATGCTCCGGGTTCAACCAAACCACCTTGTCGAAGTGATCTTGCATACGGCGCATCCAGCTTACCCCCGGCTCGTCATTATAATGCTCAACGCTGCCACCAGGCGAGCTGATTTCCATCGGGGCCATGCTCGCATCGCCGATAAAAATCACTCGGTAATCTTGCGGAAAGGTATGAATAATGTCCCAGGTTGCGGTTTTTTCTTCCCAGCGGCGATGATTATTCGTCCAGACACCCTCGTAGATAAAATTATGGAAATAGAAAAACTCCATATTTTTAAACTCAGAACGAGCAGCAGAAAAAAGCTCCTCACAGACTTTTACATGCGGGTCCATCGACCCACCCACATCAAAAAATAGCAGTACTTTGACCCTGTTCCTGCGCTCAGGTGTCATTTTAATATCAAGCAAACCGCCTTTTTCAGCCGTGGACTGAATTGTATCGTGAATATCCA
>DFBZ01000130.1:0-2365 GCA_002366835.1 Gammaproteobacteria bacterium UBA3067 | reverse complement strand
AGCGCATCTAGCTCCTCTTGTGAAAAATTCCTCTCAACGGCCTTTTTAAGCCATTCATCTGGGATATCGGCGTTAAATAGGCCCGTATCGACACGCTTTACACCTTCGAAATACTCTGCAAAGGCTTGGTCAAACTTATCGTAGTGCCGCTCATCCTTAACCAAACAGGTTCTGGAAAGTTGATAAAACGCATCCATATCATAAATAGCCAGATGCTGCTTTAAAGCTTCCAGCAAATCCATAAGCTCCCGTATGGTGACGGGGATTTTCGCCTCTCGCAATCGAAAGAAAAAGTTGATAAGCATAAGGTGGCCCTGGTCTTAAAGTTCTCGCCGATGCATAAACGCCAGCCGCTCTAGTAATTGCACATCTTGCTCATTCTTAAGCAAAGCGCCGTGCAAAGGGGGAATTGCAGAGCGAGCATCGCGGTTTTGCAGCACATCCTCAGAGATATCATCAGCCATCAATAGCTTCAGCCAATCAATTAGTTCTGATGTAGAAGGTTTCTTTTTAATACCCGGCACGTCTCGCAGCTCAAAAAATGCATCCAGCGATTCTTTGAGAAGGGTTTGCTTAATATCAGGGTAGTGAACATCAACAATATTATTCATTGTTTGACGGTCGGGAAAGTTTATATAGTGAAAAAAGCAGCGCCGTAAAAAGGCATCTGGCAATTCTTTTTCGTTGTTACTGGTGATAAAAATATAGGGACGGATTTTCGCCTTAATCAGCTTCTGAGTCTCGTAAACAAAGAATTCCATCTTATCCAGCTCGGTGAGCAAGTCATTAGGGAATTCTATGTCGGCTTTATCAATTTCATCTATCAGCAGTACAACGGGCTCATCTGATTCAAAAGCCTCCCAGAGCTTACCCTTCACGATATAGTTGGAAATATCATGCACCCGCTCGTCACCCAACTGGGAGTCTCGTAAACGGGATACTGCGTCATACTCATATAAGCCCTGCTGCGCCTTGGTGGTAGACTTAATGTGCCAACGAATCAGCTTAAGCCCCAGGGCCTCAGCAACCTCCTCGGCCAGCATGGTTTTACCCGTCCCCGGCTCGCCTTTAATTAAAAGCGGGCGCTGCAGTGTAATTGAAGCATTTACAGCTGTTTTCAGCTCATCCGTTGCCACATAATTTTGAGTACCATCAAATTGCATAATATAAAACCCCAGGTAAGCTATCGACTTATATAATCTAATTTCAAATACATCGGCTCAGGTATAACTGAAAACCAAATTTGGCTGTAACTATGAGGGCAAGGTTGGACACAATCAAGATCATGCGACAAAAAACTGGAGGTCAAACACCTTGAAGGGGATGTGGTTTCAACAAGGTATTTTAGAAAAAGGGGCTTCCATCTGGCGGCGAAAACCCGAGGGGCAGGGGCAATATGCTGAATTACAAGAATCTTAAAATAAGCGCTCAGGCACGGTAATCACATCACCAGGAAAGATATCATAGTTAGTTTTGAGGTCAGCTTTTCCAAGAATATCTTTCAAGCGAACCTTTAAGACCTCTGACTTCCCACCAGACTTGCGGAAAATCTTGGTTTTATTAGGCGAAGCAAATTGACTGACGCCGCCCGTATCCAGAATAAGATCCAGCACGGTCATACCTTCGCGAAATGGCACTGATGTCGGTCTATTGACCGCCCCAGTTACGCGCACCCGGTTAATGTATTCGTTACTACTAAGTCCCAACATAATGACGCTAACCCGGGGATCGCGCAGATAGGAAGACAGTTTTTTCTTGATGACTTCTGCCAACTCTGTCGGCTTTAGGCCGCTGGCCTTAATATCACCAAGCAGGGGCATGGAAATGTAACCGTCAGGCCTAACAGGAACAGAGTTAGATAGGTCAGCATTTCGCCATACGTGCACGCGTACATTATCACCTACACCGATTTTGTAGTGAAGGTTTTTTCCACCACCTACCTGCGTCATCTGGGGCTGGGGCTGCTCAAGCCCAGAGGGCGCTGTTACATTTTGCTTTACAGGGCGTTCTACACTTGGCTTTGGACGCTCTACACTTAGCTTTACAGGAAGCTCTAAACTCGCGCTAGGCGTAGCGTCACTTGTTTCAGAAAAGTCATCAAACTCCCCAGAAAAAGGATCACTTGAGTCAGCCTGCGCATGCAGCCCCATCATGCCAAAAAATAACAGTACCAAACCTGTAAAATACGCTCTCTTACCAAAACACATCATTTATCTCTTACCTCAATTTTCAATTAACTGTAACAGCATAAAACCGATTAGCGTCCTCTACCAAAAAGAACCACCTCAACCGTCTGAATTAAAATGGTGAAGTCTAACAACAGATTATGATTTTTTACATAATATAAATCATATTGCAGCTTTTG
>DFBZ01000165.1:23944-34394 GCA_002366835.1 Gammaproteobacteria bacterium UBA3067 | reverse complement strand
TTGGTCATCGGTGATCAGCTACAACTTGGTAAGGATGGCTCGCCTGCAGCCTGGCTAGCTGGCGTTAACGATACAAGCACTCACGATTAGAGACTTATTTGGGTAGACTTAGGCTTCTCAGTGCCTAAAAAACAGCAAATAGATTAAACATTAACCTTTTTCGGGGAGAAGCACACGAACCAAGCACTGAATCCCATATGCTGCGTTCCACAGCAGAATAAATTAAGGCATTTTACTCAAAACAACCTGTTTATGGATGGGCACTAGCTATAATTACCTCTCTATTTGACAAGATGATACCGGCCTATACACTCGAAGAAATACGCGATTCGATTAACCGAGCCTGGGCATTAGGTGATGAGCGGTTTAAGCTGCAAATAGAAAAACAAACGGGCAGGCGTGTCTAATCTCTGGCAAGGGGAGGTGGCAGGAGGTCAGAGGAATATTGGGCAAGGAGCTAATGTCAATTACTCTGACCCTTTTGGTTTGACGGTGCTTTGCCGCTATGATTTTGGCATTATCGATTCGTTGCCCTTGTTTCAGGTTCAACTCTACTGCTTTCATCCATATCGCGGTGCCTGCTGCATCCACGCTGTTGATCGGAACCCACCGGAAGTTCTCGCCCATTTTGAACCCCGGAATTTGAGCAATGAGTTAACTTAAAAAGGAAAAACAATGTTTAGCCATGTAACCATCGGTTCAAGCGATCCAAATAAAGTTGCAAAATTTTATGATGCCGTTTTAGGCGTTCTTGGAATTAACACGTTGTTTAATGCCGAAGGCCCGGTTGCTTACGGCCAAACAACCGGGCCTAAGGCCACATCATCACCCAAACTATTATTCCGCTTATGTTCGCGACCCAGAGGGGAATAAAATCCAAGCGGTCTGTCATAGTAAAAATGGCTAAGGAGTTTGTAAGCGCGCCTTTATGGGTGTGGAAATTCCTGAGTGTCAACAGCGGGGCTGCTTTTTTGATATTCGGCCACCCTGCTCGATAACTAAATCTCATATTTAGCCATCAATCCGAATCACTAAACATGCGTAGCAAACTCCTGCTAGCATTACAGTCAACATGCTTTCCCTCCTGCAGTAAATTGGATTACCGAAGTAAATGCTAATGCTACCCATTGGGGGGAATCTGAAGTATCCTAAAAACACTAAGTAGAATTATTTCTACTTAGTGAATCTTTTTTTCAATCACAAGCAGAGTAGAGTATGAAGATTACTGGACTTATAACCCTATTTTTCACCGGACTATTTTTGGGTTCGGGCGGTGTTTCCGCCCAAGAACCTATTCAAGCGATTTCGCCAGCTACAAATATTAATCATGCTGAGGCCGAGCTGGGGAAAAAGCTATTTTTTGATCCGCGCCTCTCTAAATCCGGGTTTATTTCCTGTAATTCTTGCCACAATTTAAGCATGGGTGGCACAGATAATCTAAAGACATCTATTGGGCACATCTGGCATCAAGGCCCTATAAACTCTCCCACAGTTCTTAATGCCAGCATGAATATTGCGCAATTTTGGGATGGCCGTGCCAAAGACTTACAAGAGCAAGCCGGTGGCCCCATCGCAAACCCCGGTGAAATGGCTTCAACCCACGTGCTAGCGATTTCTGTTCTGGAATCGATTCCTGCTTATCGAGCAGAATTTAAACAGGTATTTTCTACGTCAAAAATAACCCTGGACCATGTTACTAAAGCTATAGCTGAATTTGAAAAAACCTTGGTAACAGTCAATTCTCGCTTCGATCAATGGCTGGAGGGAGATAAAAATGCCATTACAAAAGATGAGCTAGAAGGGTATGCGTTATTTAAAAGTAGCGGCTGTATTTCTTGCCACAATGGTGCTGCAGTCGGCGGGAACTCATTTCAAAAAATGGGGGTGATTAAGCCCTATAAAACAAATAGTAAGGCCATCGGTCTCGCTGGTGTTACGGGGAAAGAGATGGATCGCTTCAAATTCAAGGTGCCAACACTGAGAAACGTTGAGCTAACCTATCCCTACTTTCATGATGGAGAGGCTGAAACCTTAAGTGAAGCGGTTGATACGATGGGCCAAATACAACTTGGGAAAACCTTCAATAAGAAAGAAAATGCACAGATTGTTGCCTTTCTCAAAACACTGACGGGGGAGCAGCCTTCGTTCACGCTACCAATTTTGCCGCCGTCCACAGATAAAACGCCCAAGCCTACGCCATTTAATTAATAGTCAAAGTCGGAGCCTTCAGAGTTATAACTCCGCCGAGCGCTGCCCAAACAAAAAGCAGGTTTTCGTAATCTGCTGGGGCAGGGCTTTGGGGGAATACGTGAACTACTTCGGCAGGTCACCATAGTGGCGTTTGTCCACTTTCCAGTATCCCTTGTTATCAAACAGCGTGTTCAAGTTTTCTTCTTCATCCTGCAATAAGCGGCTACTCTCGCTTATTCGTTGTTTTTTTCTGGGTACATCAGCAATTTTATTTTTTAAGATAGCAAATACCCAGGCCTTCAGGGCTGAACGCCGCCTAAAAGAACCTGCGTTCTTCAATGCACCGATGAGGGCCTCCTGAACGGCATCTTCCGCCAAGGCCTTGTCCCTTATTTGCAATACAGCGAACTTTACCCGGAAGAGTTATTAAACTACGACTCTTTGGCAAATACGGGTATACAGTATCGGGAATTATTCGATCATGACCAGATGCTCAATCGCTCTGATGGTGTCGTGGACAAGGTGTTTATAGCCGGCAAGCTCACGTGGAACGGTAAAGATTATGAAACGGATTTTGGCACGCAAGCATACGGGCGACTGCTGAAACCTATCGCGTCGCAAGATGCTAAAGCTGTTATGGAGACAGGGGCTGAGGAAGCTGCAATCGCATAGGCAAAGCGCGCCTTATTGACACCTCGATGGGTTGCACCTTATTTCAACAGTCTATCAGGGCTGGTCGTTGTATTCCTCTACAAAGCAGTTTACGTTTTCGACTTTATTGCTGCGATTGTTTTTCACCTGAGCACATATTCGTTACACTCTTAGCCTTTTGAACGGGAAGCAAATAGGCTGTGTTTAGATGATAGAACTGGTGTCGCTGACAAACCTTCGCGCGGCGCAAGCCCTGTGTGACTATCTGACGCTCAAAGGCGTTGAAAATCGGCTGGAAAAATACTCCGGCCGGTTTTCTGTCGAAGTAGGTGATTCAGCCGATTACGACAGGGCGCGCGCAATAGCTCACGAATTCTTAAATACGCCGAACCAGAAGAAATTTCTGGAGGCATCCTGGTTGGTGGATGAACACCCACCTACTGAAACATCAAGTTTGAATAGCGGTTTTGTTTTTCCGTCGATAAGTAGAATGAAGTCCCAGTGGCTCACTTACGCGGTTATCTATTTCGCTGCTCTCGTTTTTTTTGGTGCGCGAAGTGGTGTGACGCCATTTTTTTATCCCTCTTTGTCGTTCCCCGTTCGTATCGAAACATTGGGCTTGATTGAAGTGCTTCGATTTATTACCCCTGCCTTCCTGCATTTTTCAGTGATGCACATTGTTTTTAATTTACTCTGGTGGTGGCAATTTGGTGGCTCGATAGAGCGAGAGCAGGGGTGGCAGCGTTTAGCATTTATATTCCTGTTGACAGCATTGCCATCAAATCTCGCGCAGGCTTTTATCACTGGGCCAAATTTTGGTGGTTTGTCTGGGGTTGTATACGGTTTGCTCGGTTATTTGTGGATATATAAGAAACTTCGGCCGGAATCACCGCTTTTTTTATATCCGCAGATCGTTACGTTTATGCTTATCTGGTTGTTGATTGGTTATACCGATATTTTGGCAGGCTTAATTGGCTCAGTGGCGAATTGGGCCCACTCTGTTGGCCTTCTATCCGGTTGCTTGCTGGGTGCTTTGTTCGCTTTTTGGGATGGGAGGAGGGCTTCTTCCGAATAAGAAGTGCTTGCCTTGTGAACTGGTAGCGATTTTAGATAAAAAGTAATATTATATCGCGCTGGAGCTATTCGCTTGCATGTGTGGGGGGGGATTTCCTCTATCTTTAAGGTAGGACAACACGCACAAGGATATGTGGCAGTTTCTAACTCGGATGTGGATGCCGCTCAATGTTTTATATTATACGTACAAGCTTATCGATAACCTTTCTTCTACTCCTTACGGCTTGCTTTAATGACAGCGATAGTAAATCAGCCCCCTCGTTAAGGTATCACCCAAGCGTCACTGAAAACTTTGATCCCGTTGACGTAGAGGGTGTTGCCTCTAAAGGAATTCTTTCCCAGGCACGAGTCACCATTTATGCTGCGGACGACGGTTCCGGGGACTCCCTAGCCCTTGGCGTAGGTAGTACAAATTCCCAAGGGGAATACCGCATAGCAATCCCTTTTGCTTACCAAGGGCCGATTGTTGTGCAAATCGAAAGAGATGACCCTGCTTCGGGGGGTTCTACTCAGATGGTTTGTGATAATGCTGAAGGCTGCGGCGCTTTAGATTCTCTTTCGGGGGAATACGACCTAAACAGCAATGGCTTGATCGACTTCGGTGAGCGCTTTCCTTTATCAGATGACTTTAGAATGAGAGCCGTTCACTTTACTTCAGGTGCCCGCGAAGCCATTACTGTTCATGTCACACCCCTAACACACCTGGTTGATGCGCTAACACTAAGCTTTGGTCAATCTTATTCCTCACAATCCATTCTTAAGGCGGATAGCCATGTCGCTGATCTTTTTGGGTTAACACGGCGCTTGAGTGGCATCCGCCCTCTAGATTTAACAAACCAAACAGCACTTAAAGATGTGGGTTTGGAGCAGGCCCGCTATAGCTCGTTTGCGGCAGCCTTTGCAGGCTTGGCAAGCCACAGAGATGAGTTTTCCGGGGTGTTGAAAAGCTCAAGTGCCTTGTTCGTTGCAAATGACGGCCAATTCCCCTTGGTAGATGAATCTTTGTTTGGAATCAGTACCGGCTTTGACGAGCTGGTGAGTATCGCAGCAAATTTAGCCGAGGCGCTTGAGGCCCGGCATGCTACTTTTGTAGAGCTAAGCTTGCTCTTAAAAGGCGACCTGGTCGATTTGCGTAATCGTGCAGAGCACTCAAGCTTCACCGATGCGGTGCCCAGTGATAGCTTTAACCTTGATGCCTTAGACAAAGCGAAAATAATGGTGTCAGAAATATTGGCGTGGCAGGAGTCGCTCTCTTTGGATGCGCAACATGGCATCGGTTTCAGCGAGCAAACCATGGAATTAAAAACCGCCGTGGATGATGCTCAAGTGGCAACGGCATTTTTGGCCGCCGCTAAATATAGCCCAGTTCTGGCCTTGATGCCTCTTATTAGTAGCAATGAAGATGCTGCCGAATATTTTTGTGATCAAGTGAGCGGTGCTCTGGATTTCTCGTGCCCTAGGTTTCTGGCCAATTATGATTTACAAGATTTCGATTGCTTTAGCAAAGCTAACCCACTATGTGAGCTGATTGCTGACAAGCTGGTTGTTTCGGTGCCCACTTTGGAAGAGGGCTTGCTAGCCGATTACGCTGTTTTAGCACATACGGTTCACGTTTATGGTTTTGCTTACGACCAGGAGGTAGATCTCTTGTTTCGCCTTTCTGATTACGACTTAAATGATAAGGTGTCGGTTACAGGTCAAGGTGAATTCAGCAATGATCAGGCGTCTTTTTCAATTCTCGGTAAGGTCAGCCTTGACGCGAACGACGAAAATGCCAGCTTTCAGGGTGCTTCTGAAGTCGCTATTGCTGTGTCTGATTTAGCCGGTGAGGACTATTCCCTATCTTTACGGTACGGTGACAATGCAATGGCTGTTGTGAGTTTTGAGGCGGCATCCCTATCGGGGCAAGTGGCAGATGTGACGGTTACGAGTGACATGGAGGATTGGGGTAAACGAAGCGAACGCGTAAAAATAGAATCAGCGGGCAAGCAACTTGTTTTTGCTCACCTGTATAACGATGAAGCTAATTTCGCAGCGATTAATCAGGATGGCGTGGAATTAACGCTTGATCTAAACGGGCCGGAAGACGGCAGGGTTGGCGCGCTTGTTCTTGGGGAGGAAAATCTAGCCTCTGTAGTACGTGATAATGGCAATCTTTATGTAGAGTTTAGTGATGGTGAGCAGCAGGATATTACTGCGCTTATTTTCTAGTGTTTCATTTGTTATTATCGCTGGATTAGATGTGAAACCGGCTAAAACAGTAACAAGCTAAAAGGCCCCGGAAAGGGGCTTTTGTTTTTCCTGCCATCAATCCATCACTATAGGATTCTACCTCTTGCGCTATTCGATGCTGCGGCAGTTGAGCCGTTCTTTATTCGCTACAACGATGCTATTTTATCGATGAAGGTCCTTCAAGTTTTGCCCTCAATGGAAGGCGGCGGCGTGGAGCGAGGCACGCTGGAAATTGCTGCGGCGCTCGTTGAAGCTGGGCACGAGTCTTACGTGTTATCCAGTGGAGGCCGACTTGTTTCCGAGCTTGAAAAGGCTGGGTCGTTTCATATTCAGTGGAATATCGGTAATAAAACCCCCTTAGCCCTGCTTCAGGTAAGAAAATTCCGAAGGTGGCTGGCTTCCCAAGGTTTCGATATTGTGCACCTTCGTTCACGTATGCCAGCCTGGGTAGTTTGGTTGGCATGGAAAAAAATGGATCCTCGCACACGCCCCAGACTGGTTAGCACCGTGCATGGTTTGCACTCGGTAAATCGCTACAGTGAAATAGTCGGCTGCGGTGAGCGGGTGATTGCAGTATCGGAAGCCGTCAGGGCCTATATCCTCGACAATTATCCGCGTACTGATCCTAAAAAAATAGAGCTTATTTATCGTGGCATAGACGCGCAAGCATTCCCTTTTTCTTATCAAGCGGAGGAGTCGTGGAGGCAGGCGTGGTATCAGCAATATCCCCAACTAAAGGGCCGCGTCGTTGTGACACTGCCAGGTCGCCTGACCCGTTTAAAAGGGCACTTGAATTTTCTTGATGCCATTGCACGCTTGCGTGCCCATGATATAGACGTCTACGGTTTGATTGTTGGTGGTATTGACCCCAAGCGGAAGGCTTATGCGGAGGAAGTAAAACAACGAGCGCTTGCGCTGGGGCTTGAGGGTTACGTTGTTTTTACTGGTCAGCGGAGCGATATGAAAGAAATATATTCCGTTTCCAGCTTGGTTTTGTCTCTCTCATCAAAGCCGGAATCATTCGGCAGGACCGTTCTCGAGGCTTTGAGTATGGGCATACCTGTTGTGGCATACGACCATGGTGGGGTGCACGAAATCCTTAGCTATCTATTCCCGGAAGGGTTGGTTCCTTTGAATGATAACGAGAGCCTGATTGAAAAAATGAAACAGGTGCTATTGTCGCCCCAGTCCACCATCAAACCTAATGATCGTTTCCTGCTAAGCGATATGCGAGAGCATACCATTTCACTTTATGAATCAATGGTATCTAAATGATATATTTGGTTTTAGCTACTTCTTTCCTATGGTTATTCTGGTTTTCAGAACGTTATGCCTGGTGGGGAAAAACCCTTGATTTAAGGCGCGCTCGCGTTCTTATGTATCATATGATCAAGGAGCCCACTCCGGGAGCGAAATTTAACGGCTTACGAGTTTCCCCTGATTTGTTTGAACAACAGGTACGTTGGTTAAGTGAAGGTGGCTGGCGTTTTGTAACGATGTCTGAGCTGGCCGATCAGCCGCCGAGCGATAAAGTCGTAGCGATTACCTTTGATGATGGCTTTGAAGATAATTACCTCAATGCGTTCCCCATACTCAAAAAATACAATGCAAAGGCAACTCTTTATTTGGTTGTAGATCGCCACGACAGAGATTGGTCAGTGTCAAAAAAATCACATCACAATAGCGGCGAATTAAAAAATGAATCCAAGTTAAGTGATGAGCAAATACGAGAAATGCTGGCAAGTGGTGTCTTCGAGCTAGGCGGCCATACGATGACCCACGCCAACCTTGCTAAGCTAAACGAGGCCGACAAATACAATGAAATTGCGGCGTCGAAAGAACACCTAGAGTCATTGTTCTCTTGCCAGCTATCCAGTTTTGCTTATCCTTTTGGAATATACAATCATCAAATAGACCCCCAGTTGGTTAAAAAAGCCGGCTTTGAAAGCGCTGTTACCACGGAAGACGGCATTCCCCTTGATGTTCAAACATCCTTATACGAATTGCCTCGAATCAAAATCAGCGGCAAAGATGGCTTTTTTGCCTTTAAAATCAGGATGCGGCGGAGCAAGAGGGGCTTGCGTAAATAGAGAGCCAAGAAAATCCACGTAGCAAATCCCTTTGTTTTTCAATAAATGGGGCGGAACTGCAAACTTACGTCTAAAATTTGTATGTTAACTGTTACTTTTGGATGATGGATTTTAGTTTGCGCGAAGTATTGAGCCAGCCCCTTTTTAAAACCCAGGATACCGACCAGACTACCCGTTTGAGACGATTCTCTTTGAGTCTTTATCTCTACATTGTCGGTCTGTTCATTGGTATTGTGGCGATGGTCATGAATGTCCTCAACATCTCATGGCAGGAGTTTTCGATTGTTGTGCTGATGGGCGGGGCTTCACAGGTTCTGGTTTTCTGGGCGATCAGATCGGGTTTCAGTCAGAGATTCTCTGACCCCAGTCTAACCTTAATCCAGATGGTCATTGGAATGAGCCTGCTCACCTACAGCATATCTTTAGTTCAAGATGTGCGAGGTGGTTTATTAAATGGCTATGTGCTGATTATTTTGTTTGGCTCCTTTCGCCTTAATCAAAAAGAATTCATCTTTGCTACCTCATGCGCGCTGGGCAGTTATTTACTGGTAATCATTCTGGATCTATTCAGCCCGCCGCCCAGCTTTAATCTTAGGTTAGAGCTGTTTCAGTTCGCGGTGTTAAGTGTGGTGATGTTGACCTGCGCCTATATTGGCAGCCACCTACAGCAAATGCGCAGTGGACTAAAAGAAAGTCGGGATGGCCTTGCAGCAAGTCACAAAGAAATTACCAAGCAGCGCGATGAGCTTGAGTCTGCTCACCGTGAGCTTCAGGGAGCCTTAAGGCAGCTCGGTCAGCTGGCGGTAAGGGACGACCTCACGGGCCTGTTTAACCGACGACAATTTGAGCTCACGCTTGATGGTCAACTCAAAGTGGCAAAAACCTCCAAAACACGGGTTGGTGTATTGCTGGTAGATATAGATCACTTTAATGAGCTCAATGAGACTCAGGGTAGAGAGGCAGGCGATCTGATTTTAAGGTCTTTTTCAGAGGTGGCGCGCAGCTGCCTGCGTCGAACAGATTATATTGCAAGGTTCGGGGGTGAGGAGTTTGCCGTGCTACTTCCCAATGCCAATGAAACCGCGATGAAAGACTGCGCAGAGCGTATTAGAGAATTCGTTGGTCAAATAAGCTTCGACAATATCGAAGAAGGCCTTAGGGTGACAGTTTCTGTTGGTGGGGTCTTAATGCAAGAAGAAGAAAGCCCAGCCGGATTGCTGGAGCGCGTTGGATTTTCCCTAGCTGCCGCGAAGGATGGAGGGCGCAATCGCTGCGTTTTGAATTAACCCTCCGGTACACGAGACTTTATTTAACAAGTCTTTTATAAGCGCTTCCTCCAGCGGGCGCAGCTCACAGCCAAAGTAAAAAGCAAGGCAATCAAAACTGCCTCGCCAATTCCTAGTAAGCCCGCTAACTCAGGTGCAAACCCCTTAAGTACTGCCCAGCAAAAATAGGGGATTAGCAAATAAGCCAGCCAGACATAATTATTTGCACTGCCTTTTATCAAAAGGGGGGTGAGTAGTACGACAGGAAGCCATTTAGCCCCTGTGACCAGCAGCGATGCCTTAAGCTGTTCGCCCGAAATAGTAAGAAAATCTGATAAAAAGCCGTAAGCAACAAGCGAGAATAAGAGAACAAAGAATAGCTTCTCATAGCTCTGAAGCTTGTTTTGCATGGTATCGTTCATTACTTTATTAGGTGTATTAGACAATGGCGAGTATATCCTCTGGTGGGCGGCCCACCGCTGCTTTACCATTATTTATGTAGATAGGGCGCTGAATCAGCTTCGGATGCTTAACCATGGCATTAATTAATTGCTCCTCGGGGTCGCCTTTGGAAAGGCCCAGTTCCTTGTATATATCCTCAGAGCTTCTAATCAGCTCACTTGCACTTATGCTCAAAAGAGCAAGAATTTCTTCAAGCTGCTCTTTGCTTATTGGTGTCTTTAAGTATTCATGGATCTCTGGCTCTATTCCTTTTTCTTTTAAAAGCGCAAGCGCCTGTCGCGACTTTGAACAACGAGGGTTGTGGTAAAGTATTCCTGTCATTGATGTATTCTCTTTCAGCTCTGAGTGAGTAGTTCCCTAGGAAAGTTTGTAAGTTTACATTGTTTGACTAATATATTTAAGGTTGTTGAAACGTTGTAGGGGCGCACTTATTGTCCGGCTCAAGTACGCTGACATGAAACTGTGTTATCAAGAGCTTGCGAAGAC
>DFBZ01000165.1:0-23922 GCA_002366835.1 Gammaproteobacteria bacterium UBA3067 | reverse complement strand
TGAAGGCGCGTAGCTCAGTTGGTTAGAGCACCACCTTGACATGGTGGGGGTCAGCAGTTCGAATCTGCTCGTGCCTACCACAGTTTTGCAATAAAACTGTTTTCCTTAGGTCCACAAAGTTTAGCCTCATAAAACCTATTTTTAAAAATACTCATGTGACCCTTGGTATGGGCCACCACTGAAAGAGAAATTCCTATGCCCGTAATCACTCTCCCTGATGATAGCCAAAAACACTTTGAAGCTCCGGTAAGCGTTATAGATGTCGCGGCCAGTATTGGCCCCGGTCTGGCGAAGGCCGCTCTAGCTGGTAAGGTCGATGGCGAACTCGTTGACACCTCTTTCCTGATTAAGCAAGACGCCAAGTTAAGCATACTTACATCACGTGATGCAGAAGGACTTGAAGTAGTTCGTCACTCCACCGCTCACCTTCTTGCTATGGCGGTTCAAGCACTTTTTCCTCAGGCCAAGGTAACCATCGGGCCGGTTATTGAAGACGGTTACTTTTATGATTTTCAGTTCGAGCGGGCTTTTACTCCCGACGATTTAGTTCAAATCGAAAAGAAAATGGTGGAGTTGGCCAAGCAGGATATAGATGTAGAGCGCTTTGAGTTGCCTCGGGACGAAGCCGTTGGTTTTTTTGAAAACATCGGCGAAAATTACAAAGTCGAAATTATCAAAGAAATCCCCCAAGACGAGGTCTTATCTCTGTACAAAATGGGAGAGTTTACTGACCTGTGTCGAGGCCCACATGTTCCGAGCACAGGGAAGCTTCAGGCATTTAAGTTAACGAAGGTTGCAGGCGCATACTGGCGAGGCGACTCGAATAACGAAATGCTGCAGCGTATCTACGGAACAGCCTGGTCAGATAAAAAAGCCCTTAAGCAATATGTAAAGCGTTTGGAAGAAGCGGGCAAAAGGGATCACCGTAAAATTGGCAAGCATCTTGATTTATTTCACATGCAGGAAGAAGCGCCTGGCATGGTGTTCTGGCATCCCAAGGGCTGGGCTGTTTACCAGGTTGTTGAACAGTACATGCGTCAAGTGCTTGATCACAACGGGTATCAAGAGATTAAGACGCCCCAGTTGGTGGACTTTTCACTATGGAAACGCTCCGGTCATGCAGACAAATTTTCCAACGAGATGTTTACGACCGAGTCAGAAAGCCGTGATTACGCGGTAAAACCCATGAACTGCCCATGCCATGTGCAAGTCTACAATCAAGGTTTAAAAAGTTATCGTGACTTGCCGCTGCGTTTGGCCGAGTTCGGCTCCTGTCATCGTAATGAGCCATCCGGCACATTACATGGCCTGATGAGAGTGCGTGGATTTAATCAGGATGATGCGCATATTTTTTGTACCGAAGAGCAGATTCAACCCGAAGTCTCAAGCTTTATAGATTTACTTTATGGTGTTTATAAAGATTTTGGCTTTGATGACGTTATCGTAAAGCTATCCACGCGGCCAGAGCAGCGAGTCGGTGATGATGCCGTATGGGATAAAGCCGAAAAAGCACTTTCTACTGCGTTGGATGATAAAGGGCTCGACTGGGAGTTGTTACCTGGCGAAGGCGCATTTTACGGGCCCAAAATTGAATTTACCCTAAAAGATTGTTTAGGCCGAATGTGGCAGTGCGGTACCATTCAGGTGGACTTCTCAATGCCCGACAGGCTTGATGCGCAATATGTTGCAGAAAGTGGTGCCCGAGAAGTGCCCGTTATGTTACATCGAGCTATACTCGGTTCTTTCGAGCGGTTTATCGGTGTTTTGATCGAGCATTATGCGGGAGCCTTTCCAGTTTGGTTGGCCCCTGTACAGGTTGTTGTGGCTAATATTACCGAAAAACAGGATGAATATTGTCAAAAAGTAGTGAAAGAACTGAGAGAACAGGGGTTTCGGGTCGAATTAGACTTGAGAAATGAGAAGATCGGCTTTAAAATCCGCGAGCATACATTACAGAAGGTTCCTTACCTTGTTGTTATCGGGGATAGGGAAGTAGAAAACGAACAGGTGGCGGTACGCACTTGTTCAGGAGAAGATCTTGGCTCAATGGGCGTCGAAGCGTTTAAAAACTTACTTGACGAAAGTGTTGCCAAGTTCGGTCGAGAAAAATAATAGAGGAAACGAGAATAATCAAGCGCGATGATAGAGGGCGCGGCAAGCGGCCTAAACTGAATGAAGAAATTGTCGCACCCAAGGTGCGGTTAATTAACGCAGAGGGTGAGCAAGCGGGGATCGTTTCGAGTGACGAAGCGAAGCAGGCCGCTGCAGACATGGCCCTCGACCTTGTGGAGATTGCTCCAGATTCCGAGCCCCCCGTGTGCAGGATTATGGATTACGGCAAGCAGATTTTTGAAGAAAAGAAAAAGCGCGCCGAACAAAAAAAGAAACAGAAACAGTCTCAGGTAAAAGAAATAAAGTTTCGCCCGACTACAGAAGATGGGGATTACCAGGTCAAACTGCGTAATCTGACACGCTTCTTAAATGATGGGGATAAAACAAAAGTATCCCTGCGTTTTAAAGGTCGGGAGATGGCTCACCAGGAATTAGGCCTTAAGCTTCTACAGCGTGTAGAGGCAGATTTGGCTGAAATTAGTAATGTTGAGCAATTTCCGAAAGTTGAGGGTCGGCAGATGATTATGGTACTGGCTCCCAAAAAGAAGAAATAGGGTATAACTCCGCGCAGTTAAACATCTCTTGGGGGTTCTCCCTAAAGGGAGGCGAGTTATGTTATGTATTGGTATAAAAAATTGGAAATCCCACATGCCAAAAATTAAATCTAATAGCGGCGCCTTAAAGCGCTTTAAGAAAACTGGTTCCGGCTTTAAATATCGTAAAGCATTTCGTAACCACATACTCACCAAGAAGACCACGAAGCGAAAGCGTCATCTGAGAGGCACATTCCAAGTTGCAGACTGTGATAAGGCTGCGATAAAGCGAATGCTCCCCGGTTCTTGATTTTAACGGTACTCTCAGAGGTTAACGAAAAATGGCACGAGTAAAACGTGGCGTACAAGCCAGAAAGAAACACAAGAAGGTTTTAAAACAAGCAAAAGGCTACCGCGGTGCTCGCAGTCGCGTGTATCGGGTTGCTACCCAGGCAGTCACTAAAGCGGGACAATATGCTTACCGTGACCGTCGCCAGAAAAAACGTGTATTCCGCTCCTTATGGATTGCACGTATTAATGCCGGCGCTAGAGAGCATGGTTTGTCTTACAGCAGAATGATCAACGGCCTTAGCCGTGCAGAGATCCAGATTGACCGCAAGGTCCTCGCTGACTTGGCTGTTAATGATAAGCCAGCTTTTGCTGCATTGGTGGAAAAAGCAAAGGCTAGCTTGGCCTAAAGCACTTTAAAATGGAAACGTCTTTAAGGCGTGTTCATAAGTAAAATGAAAATAGGGGAAGGGCTTTGGCGCTTCCCCTATTTTTTTGTAAGCGATATAGTAAGCCGAATCGCGCTGAATGCGATGGAGCCGAATCAAGTATAAAAATTTTAGGGCTCCTCTGATTAGTTCTGGACGAATGTAAGTGGTATTCAGAATACCCAGGTTTTAGGGATGTTTTGAATGCAAAATACCCAGTTTCGAACTACCCAGAAGTGCCGTGGTTTTCCTTGGGATTAATAAATGGAAAATTTGAACGAAATTGTTGCCGAAGCGCAGTCTGAGATTAATCTTGCAGAAAGCCCCGGCAACCTTGACCAAGTGCGCGTTAAATACCTCGGGAAAAAAGGCCTCGTTACTGGCCTGTTAAAAAGTTTGGGCAAGTTGACTGCGGAAGAACGCCCCAAAGCGGGAGCGGTTATTAACGAGGCTAAGGTTGCGCTTCAAGAGAAGCTGGAAGAAAAGAAGCGCCAGCTAGAGCAGAGTGAGATGAATGAGGCTTTAGCAGCCCAAAGCGTAGATGTCACTTTACCTGGTCGCCGACGTGAGCAGGGAGGCCTGCACCCTGTCACTCGTACTCTGGAAAGAATCGAAAACTATTTTTTCTCTCTTGGCTTTGATTCAGTTACAGGGCCTGAAATAGTAGATGATTACCATAATTTTGAAGCGCTCAATATTCCTGATCATCACCCCGCGCGAGCAATGCACGATACCTTTTATTTCAACCCTAATTCTGTATTGCGCACTCACACCTCTTCGGTACAAGTGAAGGAAATGAAAGTGACTCCGCCGCCGATGCGGATTATCTGTCCGGGGCGGGTGTACCGTTGCGACTCCGACTTAACGCATACGCCAATGTTTAACCAGATTGAAGGGTTGATGGTGGATGAAAATGTTAGTTTTGCGGAATTAAAAGGAATTATCGAAGGCTTCCTTCAGGATTTTTTTGAAAAAGAGTCAGCTGTTCGGTTTCGACCCTCTTACTTTCCTTTTACTGAGCCCTCAGCTGAAGTAGATATTCAATGTGTTATGTGTGGCGGTAAAGGATGTCGTGTTTGTAGTCACACTGGCTGGATCGAGGTTCTGGGCTGCGGCATGGTTCATCCTAATGTATTTAAACACGCTGGTATTGATTCAGAGCGTTATACCGGTCTCGCGTTTGGTATGGGTGTTGACCGTTTAAGCATGCTTCGTTATGGAATCAATGATTTACGCTTATTTTTTGAAAATGACTTGAACTTTTTGCGGCAGTTCAATTAAATAATTCCGCAGAATTGCTATTGCGGGCACAATCTTCGACGTGACTTTAAAGAAATTAGGAAGCGGTTATTACGATGCAGTTCAGTGAACAATGGTTACGAGAGTGGGTTAATCCTTCTGCTGACAGTCAGGAGCTTGTAGAAAGGCTGACAATGGCTGGGCTTGAAGTTGATAGTGTAAACCCTGTTGCCGGTGAGTTTTCCAATGTCTTCGTTGCCGAGGTCATTTCTACAAAGCCTCACCCAGACGCTGATAAGTTAAGTCTTTGCCAGGTTTCTGTGGGCGGGGAAGAGCTCCTGCAAATTGTTTGTGGCGCACCAAACGTAAGGGAAGGGCTTAAAATTCCTTGTGCTGTAGTGGGCGCAGTTCTTCCTGGTAGTTTTAAAATCAAAAAGGCCAAGCTGAGGGGGCAAGCATCTTTTGGAATGCTGTGCTCGGAAGAAGAGCTTGGGCTGGCTGACAGCGCGGATGGCCTGATGGAATTGCCCGGTGATGCACCCGTGGGGCAAAATATTCGTGATTATTTGCACTTGGATGACTCGATTATTGACGTCGACCTTACCCCTAACCGGGGGGACTGCCTCAGTATGTCTGGTTTGGCGCGAGAAGTTGGTGTGTTAACGAGCGCGGCAGTTACCGAGCCGGAAATAGAGCCTCTTAGTGCTACTCATCAGGAAACATTTCCTGTAAATGTGGTCGACCCCTCAGTGTGCCCGCGCTACGTGGGGCGAGTCATTAAAAATATAGACAATAAGGCCATTACTCCGCTATGGATGGTTGAGAACTTACGTCGAGGGGGAATAAGGAGTATTGACCCCGTAGTTGATGTAACGAATTACGTTTTGCTCGAGCTTGGTCAGCCAATGCACGCCTTTTCACTTGATACGCTGTCAGAGTCTCTCTATGTAAGGCTGTCGGAGAAAGGGGAGCAGCTAACTTTAATCGATGGCCAAGAAATTAAATTAGATGACGGAACCCCTCTCATTGCCGATGCAAATGGGCCGCTGGCAATGGCTGGCGTTATGGGTGGAGCAAGCTCCTCTGTGGGTTCTGATACAAAAAACATCTTTCTTGAAAGCGCTTACTTTAATCCTATTGTCATTGCTGGTAAGGCGAGACAGTATGGCTTACACACGGACTCATCTCATCGTTTTGAGCGTGGCGTCGATTATCAACTTCAAAGAAAAGCGTTAGAAAGAGCCAGCCGGTTACTGCTAGATATTGCTGGCGGTGAGCCTGGGCCTTTGGTTGAAGTGCTTAATAAGGATGAACTTCCAAGCACCTGTTTTATAACGCTTCGCTCAGCTCGCGTTGCACGTGTTTTGGGCTTTCATATTGAAAGCGAAGAAATTGAAGGTATTTTAGGGCGCTTGGGCTTATCCTTTGATTCTGAATCGGAAGGAGTCTGGCGAGTACAAACACTGAGCTACCGTTTTGATATTAATATCGAAGCAGACCTGATTGAGGAGCTGGGTAGAGTTCACGGTTATCCGCGCATTCCAACCCGTATGCCCCAGGCCATCCTTAATCCAGTGCTGCGCTTGGAATCAGACCTTTCTGTATCCCGAATTAAGAGAAACCTCGTGGAACAAGGTTATCAGGAAGCCATTACATACAGCTTTGTTGATCCAGACCTTCAGTCGCTATTTCAAGATAATTCTAATGCTCTGCGTTTACTTAACCCTATCTCATCTGACCTGTCCGAAATGAGAACCTCCCTTTGGCCGGGGCTAATCAAGGCCCTGCAGTATAACTACAATCGGCAGCACGATCGCATTCGGCTGTTTGAAGTGGGAACTTGTTTTGTGCCTGAGCAGGGAGGAATCAGCGAGCAGCAAAAGGTTTCGGGTGTGATTTTAGGCAGTAAACAAGACGAAAGCTGGACTGGCGATACGACCCCAGTTGACTTCTTTGATGTTAAGGGAGATGTTGAAAACTTGCTGGGCTTGGTAAGTACGCAAGCCGTATTTCAGTTCTCTAGCACTGATCACCCAGCTTTACATCCAGGGCAATGCGCGAAGATAACTAAAAATAATACGTGCGTTGGGGTGCTAGGTGCTTTACACCCGAAGCTTTGTAAGTCACTACAATTAGATGGCCCTATCTATTTGTTTGAACTACAATTATCTGAGGTTTCTGAAGGAGCCATTCCTTATTACACCGAGATTTCTCGTTTCCCAGGTGTTCGTAGGGATATAGCGCTGCTTCTCGATGAAGCTCAGCCTTCCGGAGATGTCATTTCAGCTATCAAGGAGCAAAGCTGTGGATTGCTTCGAGATGTGCGAATTTTTGATGTTTACGGGGGTAAAGGTGTACAAGAAGGCCACAAGAGCATCGCTGTCAGTTTATACCTACAGCATGTGGAGAGAACTCTCGGTGAAGACGAAGTTACTGAATTTGTAGACGGTGTTCTCGAAAAATTAAAAAAAGAGTTTAATGCGACATTAAGGGAATAGTATGTATGAGTGCTCTCACCAAGGCTGACTTAGCGGAAAAGCTTTACCAGGAACTTGGCCTTAATAAGCGCGAGGCTAAAGAGATGGTAGAACAGTTTTTTGAAGAAATTCGCGAGGCTTTAGAAGGTAACGAATCGGTAAAACTATCCGGGTTCGGCAACTTTGACTTGCGGGATAAAAAAGAGCGGCCTGGGCGAAACCCCAAAACAGGTGAAGAAATCCCAATTAGTGCTCGCAGGGTAGTGACCTTTCGTCCGGGGCAGAAGTTGAGAGCGCGTGTCGAGGCCTATAAAGGCGATGAGCATAACGAGTAATTCTTTGCCGGAAATCCCCAGTAAGCGCTACTTTACAATTGGTGAGGTGAGTGAGCTTTGCGATGTGAAGCCGCATGTTCTGCGCTATTGGGAACAAGAGTTTGACATGCTTAAACCCGTCAAACGAAGAGGGAACAGGCGTTATTACCAGCAGCAAGATGTTCTTTTGGTGCGTAAAATTAGGCACTTGCTGTATAGGGAGGGTTATACCATTAGTGGTGCTCGCACACAGCTAGAAACGACGCCACATAACGAAGAAGCTCGGCCTAGAGGTAATTCCCTCGATGAATCATCATTGCGGAGAGTCATTGCTGAGTTAGAGGATATTACTGCTTCCCTTAAGTCGTAGCTTGGCTTATCTCCCTCCTTTTCTTGCGATTGAAGTAAAAAAGTAAAATAGCGGTTTCATTAGGGTAGAGTTTTGAGTATTATCCCCGCCATCGTTTTAGAGTGCATCTAAACAAAATCGGGGCGTAGCGCAGTCTGGTAGCGCACCACACTGGGGGTGTGGTGGTCGTAGGTTCAAATCCTGCCGTCCCGACCATTTTTTGTTTTAACTTGATGGCTTCAACCCTTTTATAAAACAGTCCAAATCGTGAAGTTTTCTGCTTGAATTTCAAGCTGCTAACCAGGAAACAAACACAAGCCATAAGCCTCCCGCAATAAAAAGCTTTAAATACAGCTTTTCCTTCCTATCCTTTACAATCATTGACCAAATTAACGTGGCAAGTAGCACTATTAAGGTGCCGATAATAAATCTAAAAAGGCTCAGTGCCATTGTTGACTTCTCTATGGAGGGCGTTAAAGTAAGCGACTGAAATTTCTTCTAAATCGCCCACCGTCAGGGTGCATCCTATGAGTAATAAAGATAATCATAAGTTAACACCAGAGCAATACAAAATAACCCAAAATAAAGGTACTGAGCCAGCTTTTAGTGGTATCTATTGGGACACAAAAACAGAGGGGACCTACCACTGTGTATGTTGCGGTGTTGCGCTATTCTCTTCGGAAACAAAGTATGATTCAGGCAGTGGCTGGCCCAGTTTCTGGGATAGTTTGCAAATAGACTCCATTTGCAAACATGTAGATAGGTCCTTTGGAATGCAGCGCATCGAGGCATGCTGTGAGAAGTGTGGCGCGCACTTGGGGCATGTATTTGATGATGGGCCGCCCCCAACCAACAAGCGCTACTGCATAAACTCAGCATCTCTTGACCTCCGAGAGAAGTAGTTAAGTTTATGCTGCTCTTTACGCGGGCTCCCGCTTCGCTCCTCTAGGCCACAAAAGACCTGAAAACACAGTTGACGAAACTTTAGACGCTTGGCCATACTGCGACGCAGCGTCATAAAATCACTGTGTGTAAGCGCCTAATGAGCTGGCAGGGGTTTTTAAGGGAATGTCTGCAGAATGCCTTATTTGGGCGGAACGCAAAGAGAGCTCCAATGTCGAATAGACTTAATTCTACAGGTGGGTCGCGAATTATTGCTGAACTCCGGCTACCGTGGTCTCACGATGACGCGGATATCGTAGCTCACTGAAGACTGTAAGGGGACAATTTACCAGCACTTCTCGTTTAAAGAAGAGATTGTTTAGAAATTAGCAGCGAAAAGTACAGAGAAGCTTGTTGAATTATTGCTCCGAGTGCAGTTTTATTATGCTTTGTGGGGCGCTAAGCCTTCGTGAAGGAGCGCATCAAGAAGATGACGAGATAGATGAATATTTTCAATTAACGAGGAAGAATTTCCAGTATTATGTTGCACCCTGGCCTTGGGCCTGTATCTGGGTTAAGAAAGGAAAACAGGAAGAGTTCAGGCGCGGTGTTAACAAAACAAAAAACGAGCTGTTTAAGATTGGCTTGAGCGCAAACCGTTTCGGGTTGAGCTTTATACTTGGGATTAGAACTTTTTATTTCAATAATGTATCACGTACACAAAAACGAAAATAATTAGGAGAGGAAAATGGTAAAAAATCTTATCGTGGGTACTTTGGCGCTAGTTCTAGCCGCGCCAGTTTTTGCTGAAACACCAGAAGACAAAGGTCTGAGAATTGCTTTGGAGGGCGAGAAAACTGGAGAAGGCTGGGTTGATGAGTCTAGTACATTAAAAATGATTCTTATCAACAAAAAAGGCAATGAAACTGTTCGAGAAATGCGCTCCAAGGCTACAGAAGGTAGCAATGATGACGGTAAGATGTTGATGGTATTTGATTCACCACGAGATCAAAAGGGAACCGCTCTGCTTACTCATACCCACCCAGATAAGGATAATGACCAGTGGTTGTACTTGCCAGCCTTGAAAAAAGTTAAAAAAATAGCCTCTAAAGCCAAGTCAGGACCATTTTTAGGGAGTGAGTTTTCCTTCGAAGACATCGGCGGGGCAAAAATTGAAGACTACGACTATAAGTGGATTCGTGATGAGGACTTAAACGGTCGAAAGGTATGGGTAATGGAAGCTTATCCTAAGAGTAAATACTCTGGTTATACCAAAGTCATAAGCTGGATAGATCAAGAAGATTACAGGCAGTATAAAGCTGAGTTTTGGGATAGAAAGAAAAGCCACCTGAAAACAATGACAATATTAGGCTACAAAAAGTATCTCGATAAGTTTTGGCGCCCTGCTGAGCTGCATATGGTTAACCTCCAGACAGGTAAAAGCACAAAGATGCTTATTACTGAAACCAAGTTTGACCAAAAGCTACAAGATAAGGATTTCACCAAAAATAGCCTTAAGCGGGCTCGTTAACTATACTGGTTCATCATGGGAAATTTAATTTTCCATTTGTTTAGTACGTCTATTGAGGAACAGTCCAGGCCTTTTTCTAAAATCATGGTACGAGTGTTTATTTGAACGGATCATAAACATGATTTTTGGCCTTGGACTGCCTCTCTGTTTCTGAGGTTGTCAGGTGTTTCTCCCTATCTTGAGCAAAATAAAAAAACCTAACTTTCTATTATGTCTTCCTATCCTATTGGCACATTCTACGCTTTACGCTTTTGGCGGCGGTGAATGGGCTTCCGAAGCGGGCTTAGAGGGCACTTTTTTCGCAGAAGAAAGTGAGACTTCGGATACTCGCAGTAATTTCTCTCTTTTTATTAGTACCGAATATTATGTCGATTGGAATGACGGTGCTGACTCCTTTATTTTTTCTCCTCGTTTGCGGCTTGATCAAAACGACTCTGAGCGAAATACTTTTGATATCACTGAACTAGCTTGGGTGCACGTTGAGGATACCTGGGAGATGCGGACAGGTATTCGAGAGGTAGGTTGGGGTGTATCCCTAATGGGGGGGGTTGTTGATGTTATAAACCAGACAAACATAGTTGAAGACTTTTTTGGTTCCAAGCTCGGTCAACCAATGATTAATCTATCGCTCGTTCAAGACTGGGGAATATTAGATCTTTTCGTGTTAACAGGTTTCAGGAGAGCGGCTTTTCCTGGGCCGGATAGTCGTCCAGGGCTACCTTTTGAAATGAGTACGAATGAATCAGATGTCCCTCTGCAGGATAGAGAAATTATCGGCCTCGATTATGCTGCAAGGTGGCAGCACTCCTGGGAATCTTTTGAATGGGCCTTGTCCTACTTTTACGGAACCAGCAGAGAAGCAGACGTCGATTTTAATTACTCTGTTGCAGAGCCGGGAATTATATCCACTTACAACAACATCAATCAGCTAGGAGCTGAGCTGCTCTATATATGGAATGGATACAGTTTTAAGTATGAAAGCAAAACAGTTGTGGGCGCAAAAAATAGGGACGCAGGCCTTGGCACTTACACGGCTGGTTTAATCGGATTTGAGTACACCTGGGGTTCTGCTTTAGGTAGCGATTTTGATGTTATGTGGGATATCTCCTATATGCATGACGACAGAAAGTCCTCTTTCACAGCGATTATGGAAAAAGATGTTTTTGCGCTGGGTGTGCTCAATTTTAATGACGAATTTGATACGCGTATTGCGTTAGGTTCGATTTGGGATGTGGAAGATGACGAAGGTATATTTCTGATCAATGCCGAGCGGCGAATTGCAGAAACCTGGAAAGTCACTATGCTTGCTGTTTACTTTTACGCCGAGCAAGAAGATACGCCTCCGGAAGTGACTGAGCAGCAATCAGCAGCAGAACTTGATCGATTACTACGTGGTTTTGAGCTTTTTGGTGACTCTGAGCTGGAAAGAATTATTGACAGTTTTGGCTCTCTAGTGCTGGAATATGGTGTTTTTAGTGACGAGGTGGGCGATGCTGTAGAGAACCTTCAGACGATTGTCGATAGCGTTACTTTTCAGGAAAACAATAAGCTAGCAATTATGAAAGACGAAAGCTTTGCCAGAGTTATCCTTACCCACTATTTTTAGTCAGTGCCTTGTAGATTCCACTTTATCCCCAAAGGGAAAGCTCTTAAGTCTCCAATTGTCAGTTGACAAAAAAGGTGTTCAAACGTAAGTTTAAAACATCCGTTTAAAACAACGAGCAATTAAATGCCCAAATCAACCACTGCAGAACGAATACTTGATGCTGCACAAATACTTTTCGCAACCAAGGGGTTTGCGGAAACATCTCTTAGGCATATCACAAGTAAAGCAGGCGTTAATCTTGCCGCAGTAAACTATCATTTTGGGTCAAAAGAAAAGCTGATGCAGGCCGTCTTTGAGAGAACTCTTACGCCTTTCTGCGACCAGCTAGAAAAGCAACTCCTTACCCACGCCCAAAGCGGGGGTGAATCACTCACCTTGGAAGAATTATTTGGACTGATGGTTTCCATCGCGGACAAGGTCTATGGCGATGACAGCAAGGAGTTTTCTCGATTTATGCGCCTAATGGGCCTTGCCTATACGCAAACACAGGATGAGCTAAGGGCATTTCTGGGTGATCGTTATGGAATGGTATTCAAACGATTCCTGGTGCATATAAAGCTTGCCGCGCCTGAAATACCGCCCAAGGAGCTGTTTTGGCGTATTCATTTTGCGCTGGGCTCAGCGGTCTTTACGTTGGCAAGCTTCGGGGGGCTGCAGGAGTTGCTTCGCAATGATTACAAGATGGAGGTCGGCTTGCCGGATGTCGTTAAACGTTTAGTTCCTTTTATGGCGGCGGGAATTCGTGGCGACGTTGAAAAATAATATCTCTTCGTACTACTTTTATAGCTGGGGTTAACTAAATACCCATGGTCAGTAAACAAAATACTCATATTCTTATTGACTCTGCACAGCAGGTGCTGATCGTATTTCAAAGTCAGTGGCGTAATGTCCGCTATCCAATCTCCACCTCAGCTTACGGGCTGGGTGAGGAATCAGGGAGCTATAGAACGCCGCGTGGTCGCCATATTATTCGTGCCAAAATAGGTCAGAGTGTTCCTCTCAATGGCGTGTTTGTAGGGCGGCGTTACACCCATGAAATCTATTCTCCGGGCTTAGGACAGGCGCACCCGAATAGGGATTGGATATTAAGTCGCGTTCTGTGGCTGAGTGGTTGTGATGTTGGCGTTAATCGCCTTGGCTCTGTAGACACCATGCGGCGCTATATCTATATTCATGGAACGCCAGATACCGAGCCAATGGGCAAGTCGGCATCTCACGGCTGTATTCGAATGACCAATAAAGATGTGATTGAATTGTTTGATCTGGTTGAACCTGGCTGCCCCGTAGAAATTTCTTAACGCTAGGGTGCCTTTTGGTAATACGATAGTTCGTGTCTTGTTCCGGTAACATTATTCTCTTTCGTCGCCTAAAAGCGCCTACTGTTGGTGATAGTCAGGGAAACTTCTTCATGTTTTTCTCAGGTAAGTTTACTACCTCGTCCAGAATTACTAGAGGGCACCCTAATAAAAGATGAGCCTGGAAAAACTTTATTATGTGTAAATCACACTGCTAGCTTTTGAAGGAAAACAAAAATGGCGCACACTCAGCGTGGCCGAGTATCATCTCGGCTCTGCTTAAAATTATTTTTCAAGACTACACTCCTAACGTTTACGACAACATGCTTTGCAGTTGATTTTCTTGCACCACAAAGCCACGTAGTAAAAGAGTGCTCTCCCTGCTCAGTCAAGCTGGCTGCCGGTGCGCAACGTCTTTATATTTATTCCAAGTTTGAAAAAGTAAATCACTCGCATCGAAAACTACATGCATTAAGTATAAAAAATGCCGATAAAGTCACACTGCAGCACTTAGAAATAGTGAACAGTAAAGTGGTAAGGAACAGCGACTATCTGTTCATCGGTATGGAAGATATAAATCTCGACGGCTTTAGGGATATTTATGTTATAACCGACTCCGATAAAGCACCAAAATTGGCTGATTATTGGATTTATAACAATACCCGCAATCGATATGTATTCCTGGGTGAATTTCCTGTTTTTAAAATCAATAGAGAAAATGGCAATCTGATAACCAGCCAGACAATCGGTGAAAATCAGCACAGTTTAATAATAAATACATATCAATTTGAAGGTCAAAAGCTTGTTCTTTTGGAGCAGATTGAAAGAATAAAATTAGATCAGAGCACGCGTAAAATTGAAATTTTAAGAAAAAGAATCGATGGCAGTATGATTGAAGTTAGCAAAAAATGGTTTTAACGAAGCTCAATGCTGGGGAGCAAGAATATGTTGTATAACTGCGCCTCCCTTAGGTCCAGGGTGTTCAAGCTTTGAAGGCTTCAAATAAACGATTCAGGCGCCCTTATCTCATATCCGGCGAGGAGTCCTGGGTTAGACACACGCTGCAAAAACTTATTCCTCATGCTTTCACAGTAGATGCTTGTTGGCTAAGTGATAATGCCCCTAAAAGTGTTACCTGTACCCCCCACAATCACTATACAGAGCTGATTGGCAGGGATACCCCACTTCTTGTTTATGACACTTTTCAGGGTTTTAACGCAGATTGTTTCGGCCTTATTAGTGGTACTGTACCGGGGTACGGCCTCTTTATTATGCTTACACCACCGCTGCTAGAGTGGCCTCTCTATCAAGAAAGCACCTCCTGCTCAAATGATAAAAGCCTCGATCCGCTTGCCGAAAACAGCAGTGGTTTTTTGAGTTACTTCTCGCGTGCATTGATTAACTCTCGCACGTTTACAAAAATTGAGCAGGGCGGTAACGAGTCCTCTCTACCTCAAATTGAACACGATAATCACATGACATCTGGGGCGCCAGCTACAGAGTTTGTTGAGAAATCAGAGGATCAGTCACAGGCAATATCTTCAATTATCAGAGTAGCAAATGGGCATCGAAAAAGGCCCTTGGTTCTAACGGCTGATAGGGGGCGCGGAAAAACGTCCGCGCTGGGAATTGCCGCTGCCCAATTAATTATGGATAGGCCCAGGCGTATCGTTTTTACTGCGCCGAGGTGGAGTGCGGTTGCACTTGCTTTTAATCATGCGGAAAATATTTTGTCAGCACAAGTAGGAACGCTGGTTAAAAAGAAGCACTCTCTGCAGTTCAACCAGGCAGAAATTATTTATATTCCTCCAGACGTCATTATTTCAGAGTTTAGTGATGCGGATTTATTGTTAATAGATGAAGCAGCAGCATTACCGACCCCGATCCTTACGCAGCTTTTACAGCGCTATTCCCGAGTTGTTTTTTCGACAACTGTGCATGGCTATGAGGGAACCGGGCGTGGTTTTGAAGTAAGATTTAAGTCCGTAATGAATCGGCTTACTCCTCAATGGCAATCTCTCCACATGCACGAGCCCATTCGCTGGTCGGCAGGTGATGCTCTGGAGCGGTTTGTTTTTGAGGTTTTATTATTAAATGCGGAGCCATGCTCTTCCGCAATAGCCAGGTCAGTGGAGATAGATAAACTGCTGTTCAGTGAAATTAACATGCAGCGCTTGCTTAAGAATCAAAAACAGCTTGTCGAACTATTTGGCTTGTTGGTATTAGCGCATTACCGAACAAGCCCAAATGATCTGAAGATGATGCTCGATACACCCGGTGTGCGCTTATTCGCTCTAACAGCGAATGGTCACATTATAGCGGCTACCTGGTTAGTGGAGGAAGGCGAGTTATCAGAAGAGAAAACACTTAAGATCAAACAAGGAAAGCGTCGATTTAAAGGGCACCTCGTCGCCCAGTCCATTACAAACCATCTTGGTTTAATGCAGTCAGCGATGCTTAGGTCTGCTCGCTTCGTACGAGTGACGGTTCACCCAGACACACAAGGTAGAGGTGTTGGCACGCGTTTAATAAACGACGTTGTTAAGCGTATTGCCGCAGAGTACGATTACCTTTCCTCAAGTTTTGGTGCAACCAAAGGCTTAGTAAACTTCTGGCTTAAGAGTGGCTTTAAGCCTCTGCGCTTAGGCTTTAAACGAGAGGCCTCTAGTGGTGAGCATGCCTTAATGGTGGGGGTTGGCACGAGTGCCGGTGGTTTATCCCTCATTGATACAGCGAATAAAAGGTTTAACAAGGACTTCCCTTTGCAGCTTAGTGAGTTCTTTCCTGACCTGGATGTAGACCTGCTTATCGCGCTAATGCAAAGTAATCATGAAACACAGAAGCCAGCGAGCTACCAGCAAGATATCGAAACTCTTACTGGTTTTGTTGCAGCCTACCAAAGCTATGACAGCGCCTGTGTGGCAATATGGCGATGTCTAATCGTATATCCCCAATCCTTAAATCAACTGGTTGAAAGCGAGCGCCAGGTAGTGGTAAAGAAAGCCTTGCTTAAAATGAGTTGGGCTGATGTGGTGAAAAGCGCGGGCTTAAGTGGTAAGAAAGAAGCGCTTAATATTATGCGGGCCGGTCTTTCCCATATAAGCGCGAGTATTTAATCGTTGTTGCGCAAGACTTTTTCTAAATTGCTTCATTAAACCAATGAGAAACTAATCAGTGAAAAAATTACGGCTTTCTTTTTTCTTAATTTCTTTCAGGCTCCCCAGGGTATGTGTTTTTATCTGTCTATGTAGTGTTACTTTTTTATCTGCTTGTACGACGCTGAAGCACTACAGTGGCCCAGAGAGACCGAAGCAAAGCACCGCATTACTTAAAACCACGGTATCCTGGCTTTCAGTTACAGAAGCCTCGGTTGAAATTCGTAAGATCGATGGCAAAACCGTTGGTCGATATACACGAAGTATCGAGTTGCTGCCGGGTATTCATGAGCTGGAAGTGGTTTGTTATTGGTTCCAAGAGGGTGCTTTGTTGCCTCGCTATACCGGCCTACAAATTTCTGTTTCGCCAAATAAACTATATCAACTTTTTAGTGTACCCCGGAGCTCCGGTTGTGAAGTAGGGGTCGAAGAATCTGTAGGCGGCCGCTGAAGTTTTCTTTACGCCAGGGGCGTTAGACAATGAACTATAAACAGCATTCCTTTAAAGCTATGGGCGGGCCCGTTGATGTAAAACTTTATGGGCATAATGATGCGATACTCGTTGAAGCCTGCCGGCTCATTGAAATAGAAATTCGACGCCTGGAAACAAAATATTCCCGCTATCGTGATGATAGCGTCACTGCAGCCATAAATGATGCGGCCAAAGAGGCTAAATCAATAAATGTCGATGAAGAAACTGCTTCTTTACTCGATTATGCGCATGTGGCCTACCAGCAAAGTGATGGGCTTTTTGATATTAGCTCTGGTGTATTGCGTGAGGTTTGGGATTTTAAAAGTCTAGAATCCCTCCCAGAAGCTTGCTTAGTAGAAAAATTGCTAGAGCGAGTAGGATGGCATCACGTAATCTGGAAAGCCTCAAAGCTGACTTTTCTGCGCAGGAATATGCAACTGGATTTTGGGGGCTACGTCAAAGAGTATGCAGCGGACTGCGTTGCGAATATTTGCAGGCAGCAGGGAATTGTGAGTGGCATAGTTAATCTCGCTGGCGACATAAGCGTACTTGGTCCAAAGCCCAATGGCAGCCCTTGGGAAATTGGCATTCGCCATCCTCGCTCACCTGAAACAGCATACGCTAAGATAGAAATGGATTCGGGAGCTATAGCCACCAGTGGTGATTACGAGCGCTTTTTTATTTATGGCAACACCCGTTATTGTCATATTCTTAACCCCAAAACGGGTTATCCCGTACAAGGTTTGGCGAGTGTCACGGTGTGTGCAGAAAGCTGCCTGGTGGCTGGAACTGCATCAACTATAACAATGCTCAAAGAGGAAAGGGGGCCTGAGTGGATAAAAAATCTCGGTCTGCCTTACCTTCTTTTAGATCAAACAATAAAACCCTCGGGAAGCATCCCCACGATTTGACAGTCTGCTAGGCACTAACTAGGCCCGAAATAACGGAAAGTAAGCGATCCATTTCTTCATCTGTGCCAATAGAAACACGCAGGTAGTTATCAATGCGCGGTTTTGCAAAGTATCTCACCAATATACCCTGAGATTTCAACTGCTCATAAAGATTTTTCGCGGGAAATTTAGGGTGGGAGATAAACAGAAAATTTGAAGATGACTCAAGTGTTTTGAAACCCAGTTTGTTTAATGCTGCCCGAGTTCTATTTCTTGTAGTGATGACCTTAAGGCGCATTTCCTGAAAATAATCCTCATCTTCAAGCGCAGCAACTGCCCCCTTGATGGCAAATTGGTCGAGAGGGTAGGAATTAAAAGAGTTTTTAACTCTTTCCAGGGCTTCGATCAGGTTTTCATTTCCCATAGCAAAACCACAGCGAAGGCCCGCAAGGGAGCGGGATTTAGAAAACGTCTGGGTCACCACCAGGTTCGGGTATTTTCCAATTAATGAAATGGCTGATTGCGCACCAAAGTCGACGTAGGCTTCATCAATAATAACGACTGCATCTGGGTTCGCCTCTAACAGGCTTTCGATTTCCGCAAGGTTTAGAGCGATACCCGTTGGCGCATTGGGGTTGGGAATGATTATCGGCCCATTAGACAGCTGGTAATCCTCCACGTTTATTTCAAGCGCGGCGTTTAGTGGAATTTTTTCGAAGGGAATGTCATACAGTGAACAATAAACAGGGTAAAAACTATAACTAATATCAGGGAAGCGTAGCTTTTTATCACTTTCAAAGAAGGCCAGAAAGGCAAATGCCAATACTTCATCTGATCCATTTCCCACAAAAACTGACTTGCTACTGACTTTGTAGTAGTGAGCAATAGCTTGTTTTAGCTGCGCGCACTCCGGGTCAGGATAGAGCCGAAGCTTTTCCCCAGCGGTATCTTTTAATCGAGCAATAACGCTGGGTGATGGTGGGTAGGGGTTCTCGTTGGTATTTAATTTAATATAGGGCTGATCCTGAGGTTGTTCTCCTGGTACATAGGGGTCAAGACGATGAACAGTACTACTCCAATATTTAGTCAAAACAGTTCCTAAGCCGATTAAGCAAGTTGAAAGATGATGCAGATGGATTTACGGGTTTCTTTAAATAGGCCAATGACCGTTTGGCGATAACGTATGGCAAAACGATTACGATTCGTAGCCGCTAATATTACAAGTGTCACATAGGTGTAATATTTGTTACTAATAATGCACCCCGTCACAACGCATTACGTTCAAAACTTTAGTGATTTTACAGGGGAAAACAAATGAATAAAACGCTTTTAGCAGTTGGAACGGGCGCACTTTTTCTAGGTACGGGAGTTGTCTCGGCGAGTGAAGCCGCGAAAGTATATGGCCGGGCAGATGTTAGCTACCAGTATGAGAGCTATAAATATGGTGCTGACCAAGACGGGAACACCTTCGTTCTTAAAAGCAATGCCTCTCGTTTTGGCGTGAAGGGAAAGAAAGCCCTAGATAGCGACTTAAGCGCTATTTATCAACTGGAGTGGGAAGTAGACTTCACGGATAAAGACACAAAAAATGGGGACGGTGATAACATTCTTAAAGCGCGTAACTCTTTTATAGGTTTAACGGGTGGATTTGGTACTGTTATTGCCGGTACGCACGATACGCCATTAAAAAAGGCCCAGGGGAAAGTAGACCTTTTTGGCGATTTGGAAGCTGATATCAAACATGTTATTGAAGGGGAAGTTCGAACTAACAATGTTCTTCAATACAGCACTCCAAAAATTGCTGATTCAGTAGTGGCTAACTTCGCCATTGTTCCAGGAGAAGGCACTGAAGATGGTGTAAGCGACGTTGATAATGGCGTTGCCGATGCTATTTCCGCATCTGTTGTGTACAGCACTGATGAGTTTTTTGCAGCTTTTGCTATGGATGATAGTGTCGGTGGCCTCGATAGCATTCGCCTTACCGGCCAGGTAAAAGTGCAAGATGCAAAAATCGGCGTGATCTACCAGATCAGCGAGCCATCTGAGGGCCCTGGTGACGACGAAGACGGTATTATTTTGAGCGCGTCCTACAAGCTTGGAAAGGAAACATTAAAATTCCAGTATGGTGTTTCTGATATGAAAGATGCCGGCTTAGAGCAAGTGTCCGTTGGTATTGATCATAAGCTGGAAAAGAAAACCAAACTGTATGCTTTCTTAACCAGTACAACAACAGATGTTGATACTGATGAAGAGCTGATTCTTGCTGCAGGTATTCAGCATAAGTTCTAACGGCTTTTATGCATGGTGAGAAGTAGAGCTGTTTAAGATAAAGCCCACGATATAAAAATCGCGGGCTTTATTGTTTTGGGTAAAAAGAACCTGGATATCGGGTTAGGTATAAAAAAGGCTGCAATTGCAGCCTTTTTTATAGATATTTTTACTCGCAGTAAATACTAAGAGCTGAATTTTTTAAACACGAGGCAGGCATTCGTACCGCCAAATCCAAAGCTGTTAGAAAGCACCTGGTCTATCTTTACGTTATCTTTACGCTCTGTGACGATAGGCATATCCTTCGCATCAGGATCAATCTCAGAAGTGTTTGCATTTGCACTTATGAAATCATTTTCCATCATCAACATGCTGTATATGGCTTCTTGTACGCCCGTCGCTCCGAGGGAGTGGCCAGTAAGTGATTTGGTGGAGGCGATAGGGGGGATATTTTCGCCGAACACCTCACGAATAGCGCCTAACTCAGCCGTATCACCTACGGGAGTGCTTGTTCCGTGGGTGTTGATATAGTCAATATCACCTTCGGTGGTTTCAAGTGCGAGTTTCATGCAGCGAACAGCACCTTCACCGGATGGAGCGACCATGTCGTAACCATCGGAAGTAGCGCCGTAACCAACAACCTCGGCATAAATTTTTGCCCCCCTGGCGATGGCATGCTCCAGCTCTTCAACGACTACCATGCCGCCGCCGCCAGCAATGACGAAGCCATCACGGGTAGCATCGTAGGGCCTAGAGGCTGTAGTTGGAGCATCATTGTACTTGCTGGAGAGGGCGCCCATTGCGTCAAATAAACCAGAAAGGGTCCAGTGTAACTCTTCACCGCCACCGGCAAATATCACATCTTGTTTGCCGAGCTGGATTTGCTCTAGGGCGTTACCAATACAGTGTGCGCTTGTTGCGCAGGCAGAGGTGATAGAATAGTTAACCCCTTTGATTTTGAAAGGAACCGCTAAGCAGGCGGACACCGAGCTGCCCATGGTGCGCGGTACACGGTAAGGTCCAACCCGCTTAATGCCTTTTTCTCGCATGATATCGGCTGATTCGACGATGTTTTCACTTGAGGCGCCGCCGGAGGAGGCTATGAGCCCAGTGCGGGGGTTAGAGACGTCTTCTTCACTTAAGCCGGCATCTTTAATAGCTTGATCCATTGATATATAAGCATAACAGGCTGCATCGCCCATAAAGCGCTTTACCTTGCGATCTATCTGCGCATTGAGGTCAATATCAATGGCACCAGCGACTTGGCTGCGAAAGCCCATTTCCTTGTATTCTTCTTGAAAAGAGATGCCTGAGCGGCCTTCTTTTAAAGAATCAAGAACTTCGTCTTTGTCGTTCCCGATGCATGAGACAATGCCTATACCTGTGATTACCGCGCGCTTCATAGTGCTTTACCTTTAAAAATTATCTGTAGAAGTAAATAGTCCAACTTTTAGGTCTTTGGCTGTGTATATTTCTTTACCATCCACAGACATCGACGCATCACCAATACCCATTACCAACTTGCGTTCGATAAGTCGTTTTATGTGGATGTGATACACCACCTTTTTTGCCTCCGGTAAGACTTGTCCGGTGAATTTTACTTCACCGCACCCAAGAGCCCGTCCTTTGCCGGGGTTGCCGCGCCAGCCTAGATAAAAGCCGATAAGCTGCCAAAGTGCATCAAGCCCTAGGCAGCCTGGCATCACAGGGTCGGTTTCAAAGTGGCATTGAAAGAACCAAAGTTCAGGGTTGATATCCAGTTCTGCAATAATCTCCCCTTTGTCGAAGTCTCCTCCGGCGTCAGCAATGGTTGTGATTCTATCCATCATCAGCATATTGGGAAGAGGTAGTCGAGGGAGAATATTCCCCTGTGGGCCAGTGAGCTCCCCATGACCACACTGAATGAGTTCTTCTCTGGTGTACGATGAAGTATCTGTCATTTAATAAAGTTTCGTCTGTTATATTATGCGCATTATCGGTTGGCTATTTTAAAGGCAAGCCAGCGGTATGCCGCATTAAAGATTGTTGGTTTGGGCGGAGAATATATACTCTCGAAAGCTTTTCATCCTGTTAGAATGCTTTAAATTAAGACGACAATACTAGCTTGCTATCCCTCAAGAATCGAGGAATATTGTTGTTTTTCTGGGTGTTTTATTATTGTTTTCGATCTGTATTGGTGCACCCGCGTAGTCACCCTGTTATAAAGAGGGTGTTTGGCTGATAGTGCCTACTATACCTCGCCTCTTTTTGAAATATGTCATCTATCATGCTTGTAGGCACCACAAAAAATGGACATTTTCATTTTTAACTTTATGATACGCCGACGCTTACTTCTCTCGTGGTGAGTGTTAAGTTTTTCCTTTTTAAAGCCAAGTTATTTATTATGGTTGAATTGTATAGGAGGTACATGTGCTAGCTGAACTAGGTCAATTCTCATTGATAATCGCACTTTCCGTCGCCTGTTTGCAGGCGACATTGCCCCTGTTTGGTGTTTACAAGGCAGATGCTAGCCTGATGCACGTTGCCAGGCCTGCCGCTTTAGTACAGATGCTTTTTGTTTCGGCTGCTTTTATAGCCTTGGTACTACTTTTTGTACAAGACGACTTTACCGTTTCCTACGTGGCGTCACACTCCAATAGCCGTTTACCTTATTGGTATAAGATTTCAGCGGTGTGGGGAGGCCATGAAGGTTCCTTGCTACTCTGGGTATTGATGCTTGCAGGCTGGACAGCCGCTGTTGCTGTTTTTTCTGGTGGCTTACCAGAGGACACTGTTGCGCGCACATTAGCCGTTATGGGGTGGATTTCCATTGGTTTTTTATCCTTTGTGCTGATTACCTCTAACCCTTTTGATCGCCTACTACCTGACTTCCCCCTTGATGGAAACGACCTCAACCCACTACTACAGGATATTGGCCTTATCATGCATCCTCCTACCCTATATATGGGGTACGTGGGGTTCTCAGTTGTGTTCGCTTTTGCAATCTCAGGCCTGCTAAGTGGGCAGTTAGATAGCGCATGGGCTCGATGGTCCCGCCCGTGGACATTGGTGGCATGGTGTTTTCTGACCATCGGTATAGCCTTGGGTAGTTGGTGGGCTTATTACGAACTTGGCTGGGGTGGATGGTGGTTCTGGGATCCAGTGGAAAACGCATCACTTATGCCTTGGTTATCCGGTACGGCTCTTTTGCATGCCTTGGCAGCAACGGAGAAACGCCGAGTATTTAAAGCATGGACGGTGATGCTCGCTATTATTACCTTTTCACTAAGCCTGTTGGGTACTTTTTTGGTGCGCTCTGGAGTGCTTACTTCCGTGCACGCTTTTGCCAGTGACCCAGAGCGTGGCATGTTTATACTCGGGTTTCTTGGGGTTGTAGTGGGTGGGTCTTTGTTTCTGTTTGCTTTGCGCGCGCACTTATTCAAAGTGCAGGGGCGTTATTCACTTTTCTCCCGTGAAACGCTGTTGATGTTTGGGAATCTATTATTGGTGGTTGCGACATTTGCAGTATTGTTAGGCACTTTGTTCCCGCTAATTTCGGAAGCATTTGACTGGGGTAAACTATCGGTAGGGCCCCCGTACTTCAATTTAATTTTCACTCCATTAGCATTTATGGCCCTATTGCTAATGGGTGGGGCACCTTTCGTTCAATGGAAAAAACAGTCCCTCTCATCCTTGCCCAGTAAGCTTGGAGGTGTTGCAGTTTTTTCAATAATACTTGGGTTTGCTTTACCTTGGGTTTATTTCGGAGAGCTGTATTGGCAGGTGGTTCTTGCAACGATATTTAGCTTTTGGCTTTTTCTGTCAATGGCAAAAGATCTTTTTCACAAGTCACGTCACCGTGAAAATATTTTTGTTGGAATTAAGGCGCTACCTAGAAGTTATAGAGGTATGGTTTTGGGGCACCTTGGTATTGGTTTAATTGTTTTAGGCGCAGCGTACACTAGCTTTTATACAGCTGAAAAAGATAGCCGTTTAACAAAAGGTGAAAGTATTCGTATTGATGACTATCGATTTGAGTTCAAAGGGGTCGATACAGTAGCAAAAAGTAATTATTCTGCAGCGGTAGGGCAGATTGATGTTTTC
>DFBZ01000080.1 GCA_002366835.1 Gammaproteobacteria bacterium UBA3067 | reverse complement strand
CGCCGGAATTACCAACATCAAAACAGATAATGGCGAAGATGCTCCCTATGGCTCTTCTGGAAACCTGCTATCAGACACGCAGAGAAACTCCATCGGCATCCAGGTGACGGTGCCCCTGTATAGCGGTGGTTTAACCAGCTCCCAAGCGCGGCAATCTACCGCTCGCTCTAATGCAGCCCAGGCAAATTTATTGGCAGAGCAGCGCATAAGCTCTGCAAAGGCCCGCAACACCTACCGTAGCGTATTAAACGATGTGAAACGGGTGGGTTTGGCAAAAAAATCCATCCGCTCTTCTCAAAATGCACTACAAGCAACCCAATCCGGGTATCGAGCCGGTAACCGTAATGTATTCGATGTACTGCAAGCCCAACGCTCGCTGTTCTCGGCCCGCAGAGACTATGCAACCGCGCGTTATGACTACATCATCAATTCATTACGCCTGAAGCAGGTATCAGGATATTTAAAAGAGGTAGATCTGGAAATTCTTGATGATTGGCTTAAATAGCGCATCAGGCGCTTATGGCGGGGCTAATGGAAACTATAAAAGCTTACAAAAATAGCATTTGAATCAATGAGCCTCTGCGCTGCGCAACACAACCCGATTACGCCCCTGATCTTTGGCTTCATAAACGGCCTTATCTGCCCGTTCAAACACTTTCTCTAGGCTATCACCTTCTGTGAATGCACTGATACCAATGGAAACGGTAATAGCCACCCTTTCTCCGCGAAAGTGAAAAGGGCTTTCCTCAATGCTATTGCGTAACTTTTCCATGGCAAGTTTTGCTTGTTCAAGGGGGGTTTCTGCTAACAATATAACAAACTCTTCACCACCGAAACGGCAAATAAAATCAGTATTACGAAGGGATTTTCTAAAAATATCTGCGGTTTTTTTTAATACTTTGTCACCCGCTGTATGCCCATAGTTATCATTGATGCGTTTAAATAGATCGAGATCACACACTGCGACAGACAACGGATTGTGATAACGCTGCCAGCGGGAATATTCCTGCAAACTGCGCTTTTCATACGCAAGCCTGTTAGGCAATTTAGTCAACATGTCGGTGAAGGCCTGCTCTTTGGCCTCAACGTAACTATCACGAATAACGCGGGCTTCTTTTTCCAACATTTCAATACGCGAGGTGAGAGACTTCACACTTTCTAACGTCTCGCCATCGATGTTTTGTTCTTGTTTTTTATAAGTGTCAATTTCACCCATAATACTGTCGAGGTGCTGATCAATCGATCCCTTGAGCTCACCGAGGTTTACCCCGCTATCCAGGCGCTGGCTGATATCTTTAATATGACTTTTAACGACTTGATCTAGATGCTCACCGCTGGCTTGCTTTTGTTCTGCTCGGTGCTGATTCTCAGCTAGAAAATCCTGAATGTCGCACAAACGCATATTGAGATTTTGCAAAAATACTTCCGTGTCTTTTTGCATTTGATTGGTACTGTTATTGACCAGGCTAACGATTCCACTCAGCGTGTCCGGGATTTCCGGCCAATGTATGCCTCTGGCTATTTTTTGACGGATGGAATCTTCCTGCTTTTCCCAGGACGGGGGGATATACAACAAGTCGAGCATGGTTAACAAAATGCCGCCCATTCGTTCCTTTATAGCGTCCGCTTCAGGGGCCGCCAAAACAGCTTCTTTCCCACCGATTTCACGCTCTGGGGCGGGCTCGGCCTGGTTTTCTTCCAGCTCAAACTCCTGGGGATCACCAAAGTCAGCCTCCTGCACGCTTGCAGCGGCGACAGATGGCTGCGCTTCGTCTGCAGAAAACAGTTTTTTAAAAAAACCAGACTTCTCAGTTTGCTTGCCTTCGGGGAAGGCCGTTTCCAGTATATTTGCCTGTAATTCGGCATACTCCGCTAGGGTCACCGCTTTTAAATAGGTATTTTCAAGCACTGGCTCCAACGCTTTCTGAAAGCGCTTAAGGCTGTTTTTCACTTTTCTGGGAGGTTCAAGGGACAGCAATTGGTTGACCAGCAATTCAAACTGAGTGAGAAGCTCATCATTGTTAGAGGCCTTACGTTGATCCAGCTCCAATACGCTGCCTTCCACCTGGCTACCCACGGTTTCAAGCTGTCGTGTATTTAGATCCTGGCGCATCGCATCTCGAAGCATGCCCATTGCGGCATCCAACTCAGGGTCGATTCCATCAGCAGCTAGGCTGACCCGCACCATGCAACGCTTTAATAAGTCGATTTGATGGGCGCTCTTTGCTTCGACCTGCTCCAATGTTTCAAGGCTTTCGAGGTATTTTGCTTTCCACCCTCCGTCAGCCGGCCGGAAATTCCCTTTTTCAGTCATTAGTGTGCTCTGTCAGACGCTGTTTTTTGGTTAATGCCTACTGGATTCAGTATAGGCAAAATCAGGGCTGTCGCTAGACGAAGGAGGAAGTGGAGAAAATCAGAGGGGAAGGGGGGGAGAAGACAACAAGCAATATTCAAGAAAAGAACCCTGGAAAGTGGCGTTCACCTCCAGGGCATAAGGGAACTATTTATTATTTTTTCGTTCAAGCTCAACAAGGTGGTCAACAATACGCATCCAGCGATTATAGTCCTTAGACATTCGCCCATTCGTAATATATTTGCCGTTAACGATCAAAGCTGGAACACCCATAAGGCGGTAGGCCCGCGACAAGGCATCAGCCTGCCTCACCTCAGATGTCACACCAAAGGACTCAAACGCTTTATTAAACACCTTCTTATCAATGCCATAATCTGCGTAGAAGCCAGCAAGCGCTTTCTGGCTGTTCAGGTTGCGTTTATCACGGTGAATAGCGTCAAAAAGATTACGGTGGCTTTGCTCTAAGATGCCCAAGCTTCTGGCGGCGAAAAATGCTTTACCGTGCAGCTCCCATGAGCGATTCATCATGCCGGGAGTGCGCACAAAGTTTACGTCATCAGGCTTGGTTTTAAGCCAGGTTTCTACGTATGGCTCAAGCTTATAGCAGTGGGGGCAGCCGTACCAGAAAAACTCCCTTACTTCGATTTTTGCAGGGTCTTCGACTCGACCCGGTGTTTTCGCTACTTTATAGTCCACCCCTTCCTTGAAGGTTTCTGCTTGCACGGACATGGCCAAAATACACGACACCGCCAAACATAATATAGTTCGAGAAACTGTGTTTATCATTCCTTACTCCTGAATTTTTATCTATCTTATTTAGAGTAGCGCTTAGCCAAGATTTCTGCCCTTACTATAACGGCAGAAAATACAATTACAAAAAAAAAGGCGGCTAAGAGGCCACCTTTTTTATATCAATGTGCGGCCTCATAATGGCTGCAAACTATTTTAAGCCAGAAATAAAGTTAGAAACGGCTTCAATATCTTGATCGCTCATTTTTGCTGCAATGTCACGCATAAGACGCGCTTCACCATCGTTGTCACGGCGAATACCCTCTTTATCATCACGCCCTGCTGCACGGAAAGCCTTCAGCTGTGCGCTCACATAGTCTGACCACTGCCCCTGTAAAGAAGGGAAACCTGCTGCGGCAACACCTTCTGCTTTAGGGCCATGACACGCGGTACAAGCAGCGATGCCTTTTTCTAGGCTTCCACCTCGGTAAAGCTTCTCACCCAAAGCGATCAGCTCTGTTTTGGCAGGAGCGGGGGTCACAGTTTGCGAGGCATAGTAAGCGCCGAGATCGGCCATATCCTGCTCGCTTTTACCAATAACCATAGGTGCCATTATTGCATTACTGCGTGCGCCGGACTGAAAATCTTTTAGCTGTTTGGTGATGTATTTTTCACCCTGGCCAGCAAGTTTCGGGAACATCGGTGTGAAGCTATTGCCATCGGCACCATGACAGGCAATACAGGCAGCAGCTTTTGCCTGTCCAGCAGCGGCATCGCCACCCGCCTGACTGACACCAGCAAGGCCTAAACCCAAAAGCCCTGTCAACAAGGTTTTTAGTACCACATTACGTTTCATATAAATTCTCACCTTGTTCCCGTTTTACTTATTTTGACATGAAGTTGATCAGTGCTGTGTAATCTTCATCGCTACAGTCCATGCACAAACCACCAGGAGGCATTGCGTTTTTACCACTTTTAACATTTGCAATCAAAGTAGCCATGCCTTGCTTCAAGCGAGGTTCCCAGGCAGCTTTATCGGCTGTTTTTGGCGCGCCTGCTGCGCCAGTTCCGTGACAGGCAAAGCAGGTTTGTTTGTATTTGGCTTCAACATCAAGTGCATTAGCATTAAGGCTTAAACCAGTGGTAGCAGCTGCCAACACCATAGCAAGTAAGGTCTTTTTCATGTGTTTCCCCTTTTAATTCAGTAGGCCTTGCTAACGCTTCATTAACCCTTGCGTTACAATAGCCTTTTTTAGTGTCTCTCATCCCGGCTGAATAGAAGCTTAATGCACCAGCCTCATTATCAGTACGGGAATAAAAATACAGCGGGATTATATACTAATCTGACACTTTAGAAAGTTCAGAGTACAGATTTATCTTAGACGAGAAACCATGAGCGCGATTATTAAATTACTTAGAAGTGCCGAATACCTCACCAGCGCCGCAGAGTTTTCCCAGTGCCCGGCCGATAGTGGTGTGGAAGTGGCCTTTGCTGGGCGTTCCAACGCGGGCAAGTCCAGCGCACTTAATACACTGACACAGCAAGGAAAACTTGCCAAAACCAGTAAAACCCCCGGCCGTACGCAGCTGATCAATTTTTTTCAAATGGATGAACAGCGCCGCCTGGTTGATTTGCCCGGTTATGGTTTTGCCAAAGTGCCCGAAGCCACCAAACTTCGCTGGCAACGCGCCCTGCAAACCTATCTTGAAGAGCGTCGCTCTCTTACCGGGCTAATTATTCTGGTGGATGTGCGCCACCCACCGAAAGAGTTTGATTTACAGATGATAGAGTGGGCCGTCCACCATAACCTGCGCAGCCACATCCTTCTCACCAAAGCAGACAAGCTCAAAAGCGGTGCAGCAAAGAGTCGCCTGCTGGAAGTAAAAAAACAGTTTTCAAACTACCCTGAGTTGATCAGTGTGCAGCTGTTTTCTTCGCTTAAAAAACAAGGTATCGACGAAGCCTACAAAGTGCTCAACCTCTGGCTAGGCGCTGAAAACAACGCGACCCAGCCCAACGCCAATCCTTCTGACCCCGCCTGATCAGTGGGCCTGATCCCAGTTATCCCCGATGCCCACATCCACCTGCAGCGGAACAACTAGCTCTCCGGCGCCAGCCATGGCCGCCGTAATGCCCTGCTGAACCGCCTCCAGCTG
>DFBZ01000050.1:6653-14684 GCA_002366835.1 Gammaproteobacteria bacterium UBA3067 | reverse complement strand
AAGGGAGGGTCTTTACGCATCAGGATGAAATCCAAGTCACCAAGATGATACTCCTTCTCTTCGGACAGCTGGTACCACTGCTCGGCATCCTGAAGCGTTAAGGGGCGACCAATACCATTCGGATCTCCGCTGCGGCTGAACAAATCACCTTGTTCAAAATATACCAACTCCCATTGTCGTAAAGAGGCCTCTTTTAGCATGGCCAAGGTGCTGTCTTTCTTCGTATTAATTTTGTTAATGGGGTCCATTATTACAGCAAGCTTAATTGTCATAGTCTTAACTTAGCGTGAGGGGCAAATCATAGAAGCGCTGGCCACAAAAAATTGGGCCATACAAGCTTATTATCAGGATAAAAGTACTCAATCCATTTGCCGCGATGAAGGAGACGAGCGTAAATTCATAAAAGGTCAAAAGTTTACACGCTTATTGGATTTTGCGGAAATGCGTTTATCACCCTGAGTTTGTTTACAGATAGACCTCAGCCTTGAGAAAAGTTCATCAGATTGCGAGGCAGGCCGGAAAATTTTGTCGCCATGCACTGAGATTACGACTAGTCTAAATAAAAAGAACCCGCCATTTTAAGGTAGCGGTTTTGAAATTAATGATCGTGTTAGGGTAATACCGATGGCAGATGATTTTAACAGTTTAAAAGTGATGGTAATCGACGACAGTAAAACCATTCGTCGAACCGCTGAAACATTACTCAAAAAAGCAGGGTGTACCGTTATAACTGCAACGGATGGCTTTGATGCGCTTGCGAAAATCGCGGACAACAGACCAGATATTATTTTTGTGGATATCATGATGCCTCGCCTGGATGGCTACCAGGCATGCGCTCTTATCAAAAACAACAGCTCCTTTAAAAATACGCCTGTCATCATGCTATCGAGCAAAGACGGCTTATTTGATAAAGCAAAAGGACGCGTTGTGGGGTCTGATCAGTATTTAACGAAACCATTTAGCAAGGACGAGCTCCTGGGTGCTATCAGAGATCACGCACAAAGATAAAAAAAGCCCCCACTTCTTTTAACCAGCACCCTAACAACAGGACAGAAACATGCGCGTATTAATTGTTGATGACTCGCCAACCGAAATGTTCAAACTAAAGTCCATCCTGGAAAAACATGGCCATGACGTTATCGAAGCCACTGATGGCGCGGACGGCGTTAACGTTGCACAAAAAGAGCTACCCGACCTCGTTCTGATGGATGTTGTGATGCCTGGCCTGAATGGTTTTCAAGCAACCCGGCAGCTAACGAAAAACGATCAAACAGCCCATATTCCGGTTATTATGGTCACAACAAAAGACCAGGAAACTGACCGCGTCTGGGGTAAAAGACAGGGGGCGAAGGACTACCTCATAAAGCCAGTTGAGGAGTCCATCCTCATCAGCACCATTGAAAATGCTTTATCCTCATAAAGGTCTATTAACATGAGCAAAGTAAGCACCGCCTACCGAACCCTTTATGATTACTCAGAGCGTTGTAAGGAAAATTCGACGGGTCTGCCAAAAACTGAAGAGCTTAAAGTATATTGGAGTGGCATTGGTTTTAGCCTGGAAGGAAAAAATTATGTTGCGCCGCTAAACGAGACAGCAGAAATTCTGCAGATCCCCTCTTACACAAACGTTCCCGGTGTAAAAAAATGGCTGCGGGGCGTCGCAAATGTTCGAGGAAAGCTACTACCGGTTCTTGATTTGCTCGGCTTTCTGAATAGCGACAAGCAAGCCAATATCAAAACGCGCCGATTACTTGTTATTGAAAAAAGCGCTCTTTACAGCGGCATCATTGTCGATCAGGTGTATGGTATGCAGCACTTTGATACCGATGACTTTTCAGAATCTATTTCTGAAGAAAATGCAGAAATTGCACCTTATATAATCGGCTCGTATTCAAGAGAAGGGGAAATCTGGCGCGTCTTCAGCCCATACAAACTTTCTGAAAACCCTGACTTTATAAATGTTGCCTCATAAGAGTTTACTTTAGGGCATCTCTAAAAATTAAAATTTTTATTCGAGAGCAAAGAAGCGCCGCACGGAAACCCGCAGTGTAGAAGGGCTACATGAGGAGTTGAGTACGGAGCTGACGCCGTTATCGGGTAAAAAGGCAATTTTTAGAGGTACCCTTTAAATAAAAAAACACCCCAAGGCGCCTCTCGTTAAAACAGAGGCTCTTTAATTAAATTGATCTTATCACCATAACCGATCCTGGTTATCAGAATACACCTCCCTCATCCAGTAAAGATATTCACTCACCAAAACCAGGCGTTCAAACGCACTGCGATTGCCTTTTTAAATACCCAATTCACCAGGTCAAGTTATCTGGAAAATAATTTGGTTATTAAACTGTAAACGCCTCTTCCAATTTCAATATGTTCACTACACTTGTTAAAGGAGTAATTATTAGCCTACTTAACTTTAGTGCTTAACGACAGTATTTAACTACAGGCCAGGAGCCAAAACTATGAAGCCTCAAGCAGGAGCGATACCCAATATCGAATCCAATCGTTCTATTCCACTTCTCGTGGTCGTAATGGTTGTATTTTTTGTTCTTATGTTTCTTAACTTTTACCAAGTGGGTATAAGAGGCGAGGAATCCCGTTTATATAGTGAACAAGCCAGTGAGCTACGTGTACTTTCGCAACGTATCGCGAAAAACGCGACGGAAGCCGCGGCGGGTAATGCCGACGCATTCGACCAGTTACTACAAGCGCGACGTGACTTTGCACAACGCTGGGCGCGCATAAAAGATGGCGACCCAATGATCGGCATTAAAGGCAGCCCATCCATTGCCCGAGCTGAAATGGACACAGTGCAAGCTGTTTGGGATAGAGTAAACAGCAGTTCAACCGTTATCACACAAGGTAAAGAGACGGTACTTGAGTTGCACAATGTTGCTAAAACATTAAACGAAACGATTCCTCTACTTCAAACTGACTATATCGACGTGGTGGATGTACTGGTAACTAACCGCGCATCCAGGGAAATGGTTCAAATTGCCCAGGAGCAGACCTGGGTTGCTGAACGTATTGCACGAAGTGTTGCTAACGTGCTGGCTGGTGGTGAAGAGTCGGTAATGGCTGCCGACAACTTTGGCAGAGACGCTGCCCGATTTGGCGAAATATTAAATGCGATGATTAGTGGCAACCGGGAACTAGGAATTAAAGCCGTGCGTAGCACTGAAGCAAAAGAGTACCTTGTTGCCATCTCAGAATCATTTGTCTTCGTAAACGAAAACGTTGACCAAATTCTTGAAAACTCTCCAAAGTTACTCGAAATAAAAAGTGCTGCGGACAATATCTTTACCGATTCTAAAGACCTGCTCTCTTCCTCCACGGCTCTCTCGGGTAAATTTGGTAGCATGGCAAGTGAAGGCCTTGCATCCAACACCGCCGGTGTTGGCTTCGCCATTGGCGCTGCATTTATTGCCGTTTTAATCGGTTTAAGAATTATTAGAAACGCCCGTTTACGTCACGCTTCTGCAGAAGCCGAAAACGAAGAAAACCAGGAAGCTATTCTTCGACTTCTCGATGAAATCGGAAACCTCGCAGACGGTGACCTCTCAGCGAAAGCAACGGTATCGGAAAACTTCACCGGTGCCATCGCGGACTCCATCAACTTTGCGATTGACCAAATGCGTATTCTGGTAGAAGCGATTAACGATACGGCGGTACAGGTATCATCTGCTGCCCAGGAGACGCAGTCAACAGCGATGCAGCTCGCTGAAGCATCCGAACATCAGGCGCAAGAAATTGCGGGTGCATCTGCGGCGGTAAATGAAATGGCGGTGTCAATTGACCAGGTATCTTCTAACGCGTCCGAGTCATCGGCGGTTGCGGAAAGGTCGGTGGAAATTGCGACCAGCGGTGCCCACGTTGTACAAAACACCATTCACGGTATGAACACCATCCGCGAGCAGATTCAAGACACCTCTAAGCGTATCAAGCGACTGGGAGAAAGCTCGCAGGAAATCGGCGACATCGTTGCACTGATCAACGACATTGCAGACCAAACCAACATCCTCGCATTGAATGCCGCAATCCAGGCATCGATGGCCGGTGAAGCCGGTCGTGGTTTCGCGGTGGTTGCGGATGAAGTTCAGCGCCTTGCGGAACGTTCATCAGCGGCAACAAAGCAGATCGAAGCACTGGTAACCACGATCCAGTCCGATACCAACGAAGCGGTAATTTCCATGGAAGATACCACCTCGGAAGTGGTCAGCGGTGCGAAGCTGACACAGGATGCAGGTGTTGCGCTGGAGGAAATCGAATCGGTATCCACCAGCCTGGCGACATTGATCCAGAACATCTCCAACGCGGCGCGACAACAGGCGGCGTCAGCGGGTCATATTTCCAACACGATGAACGTTATCCAGGAAATCACCTCGCAGACTTCCTCTGGTACCACGGCAACAGCGAAGTCCATCGGTCACCTGGCAGAACAGGCCACTGGGCTGAAGGCATCGGTAGCCGGCTTTAAGCTGCCTGAATCCGCTTAGTCCCCAGGGAGACTATAAATCAGCATGTCCGGTGACTCTTTTCTGCAGTGGGAACACAGTAATCCTCCAGAAATGGACGACGAACAGTTTTCACTTTGGCAAACAGCCATAGAAGTGCGCACCGGCATGCAGTTTCCTGAACAGCGCAGGATCTTTTTGCAGTCCAGCATCAGAACCCGAATGAAAGAAATCCACTGCGATTGCTTTCAATCTTATTACGAACAACTGCAAATCGGCCCTTCGTCCGAACAAGAATGGACAGTTCTGACAGATCGCTTAACGGTACAGGAAACCCACTTTTTCCGGCACCCGCCTTCTTTTGAGTTAGCAAAGGAGAAGGTCAGAGAGTGGTTCATAAATGATCCTGACAAGAAATCCGTACAAGCCTGGAGTGTCGGATGTTCCACGGGAGAAGAACCCTACTCCCTGGCCATCACTCTGGATGAACAAATACAAGCAATGCACCTTAGCAAAGACCACTACTTCGGCATTACCGCAACAGACCTGAGCATGCCCGCACTGAATAAAGCCAATACAGGCATCTACAAAGAAAAAAAGGTGAAGCAACAGATCAGTGAAACCAGGCAAAAAGCCTATTTTGACCAACTTGAAAACCACAATTTCCAGGTCAAACCCTTATTAAGGGAGCGCATCTGTTTTGCTCGTATCAATGCTCTGAATTTAAGTGCAACACCTTTAAAAGACCTGGATATTATTTTTTGCCAAAACATGCTGATTTACTTCAGCAAGTGGCGGCGGCGAGAAATTGTTAACCACCTCGCAAACAGGCTCCAGGTGGGCGGCATAATGATATTGGGCTTAGGCGAAGTAATGGACTGGACAAACCCGAAACTAAAAAGGGTTCCGTCTGACAAGGTACTGGCATTTATGCGGCATTGCCACTAATAGCAGGAATGGATAGAGATATGCATGTCAATCACGATTATGTAGCCCTTGACTGGGTCAAGGATGAGATCGAAGCCACACTGAAACAAGCCCAGCTAGCACTGGAGGCCTTTTCAGAAAACCCTCAAGATATAACGCGCATGCGTTTCTGCCTCACCTACTTGCATCAAGTTCACGGCACCTTACAAATGGTGGAATTCTTTGGCGCCTCTCTACTTGCCGAAGAAATGGAGATGCTCGCCCAAGCCATTCTCAACCAGGAAACCCAAGATACTGAAGCCGCACAAGAAGCACTGGTGCGCGCCACCTTTCAGCTGCCCGCCTATCTCGATCGTATCAGGCTGGGGCGTAAAGACATGCCCATTATCGTTTTACCACTATTAAATGAATTGCGCTCAGCTCGCGGAGAAAACTCCCTCTCAGAAACATCTATTTTTAACCCCGATATAGAGTCGGGCAACGAAGCTTTTTTCAATCGTCCTAACGCAGTCGAAACACCGCATGAAACGATTTCCCTGCGACAACTACGACAGTTATTCCAGCTTGCTTATGCCTCCCTGTTACGCAACAAGGATACTGAAGCCCAGTTTGCCAAAATGTCCAAAGTCATCAATTTGCTGGAAAAGGAGGCGCAGCACTCAAACTCGGCGCAGTTGTGGTGGGTTGCCGGTGCAGTGATTGAATGTGTTTCTCACAGCACGACTGAGAATAACGATGCGATAAAACCCTTATTGGGCATTCTGGATAAACACCTTAAGGCAGCTGTAGAAAGTGACGGGCAGTCTTTTCAAACTGAAATAGACAAGCAGGAGCTAAAACGATTTTTACTCTTTATCGCCCAAAGCTCCGCGAAAACAACCCTTATAGAGGAGGTGAAAGCCGCCTACAACCTCAATGGCATGCTGCTTACCAACGACCTGCTCACACAAGAACAGCACCCCCTAACGGGCATCGACCGCGCTGCACTGCAATCTGCGACAAGCGCACTGATGGAAGAACTCAATGAAATCAAAGACGCCCTGGATATATATATTCGATCAAAAGATCGCAATGCGGATGCTCTTCAAAACCTTGCGGCAAACTTGAAACACAGTAGCGACACCCTGGCCTTACTCGGACTGGGCTCGCAGCGAAAAATACTGACGGACCAGATTACCACCCTGAAATGGTGTTCGGAGCATACGCAAGATGGCGCGGTCGATGACAAGTTACTCGACGTTGCCGGAGCACTTATATATGTGGAATCCTCCCTATCCGGCCAAGACTTAGGCCTAGAGGCAGGGCAAAACGAAGGTCACTTACCCAAGGTATCACCCCAGCACATCAATCAGGCCCAAGGCGCACTGATTCGCGAGTGCCAGGCCGGCCTCGAAACCGCAAAAGACCATATTGTCGATTTTATCGTTTCTCAATGGGAAACATCTCATCTACAAAACGTTCCCGCCATCTTTGATGAAGTGTCAGGCGGACTGAATATTATTCAACAAAAGCGTGCGAGCACGCTTGTGAGCCACTGTTCACACTACGTAAAGGAGCGCCTTCTTAGTGAAGGTGAAGGCGCACCGAACTGGAAAACAATGGATACCCTCGCGGATGCCATTTCGAGTATCGAGTGCTACCTGGAGCGCCTCGTTGACGATAACCACACCGATGATTACATCCTAGATATTGCCGAATCCAGCCTCTCCTCAATGGGTTATTCCATCGAATCTACAGAAGAAGAGAGTGCAGATAAAAACCAGCACAATAGCGCTGCAATCATCGACAGCGACTCTGCGCCGGAAGATGCCATCGCCGAAGACATTCCTCTGGATGCCGAAATCACTTCACTCGGTGCTCCTCTGGATGACACCCAGTTAGATTTGGGCAACGACCTCAGCAACTTTGATATTCCGCCTTTAGATAGCGACCTGTTCACACCCGCCTCCCCCGTTGATGCCTCGGCTGACTTTAATTTCGAGACACAAGAAGTAGAAGAAACAGAGAGCCTGAGTGCCAGCCATGACGAAGATGAGCTGGAAAGTGAATCTCATCAAGAGGAAGCCATCCCTTCCGATATCGAAAATGAAAGCGTTGTAGAAAGTAGCGGAACGATTGAAAGCTCGGAACAGCCAGAGCAAGAAGACGACCTGATTGACGACGAAATCATTGAAATTTTTGTTGAGGAATCAGGCGAAGTCCTAGAGACCATCAACAACTATCTACCTGTCTGGAAGGCAAACTGGGAAGACAATGAAGCCCTCACGGAAATTCGCCGTGCATTTCACACCCTCAAGGGCAGCGGTCGCCTGGTAGGAGCCATCGAAGCCGGTGAGCTTGCTTGGGGCGTTGAAAACATGCTTAACCGCTTACTGGAAAAAACAATCTCAGTCAGTGACGACATGATAAACATCATTGAACAAGTCACAAGCATGATCCCCGCTTATGTCACCGCTTTTGAGCAGCGCACCTCTGCACCCACAGGCGGTGAAAGCGTCATTGAGCAAGCAAACCTGATTGCGGAAGGTAAAGCCATTACCACCGCCGATCAAGTAGAAGAAAGTATTGCCGATAACACCTTCGTGCTTGATACGCCCGAAGAAGCAGGGCTTGAACCAGAAGCAGAATTCGAGCCTGAAGCGGAACTTGA
>DFBZ01000050.1:945-6549 GCA_002366835.1 Gammaproteobacteria bacterium UBA3067 | reverse complement strand
CGACATTGCAGAATTCAGCGCTGCCAGCGAGCAAGACAGTGAAGTCGAATTTGATGAAACCCTCATTGAAATATTTACAGGGGAAGCTGAGTCCCACCTGCAAACGGTTCACGCATTTCTCAAAGACCACCCTGTAGGCGCAGCCCCGGTCAAAGTGTCTGGCGATGTTCTGCGCGCCCTTCATACCCTGAAAGGAAGCGCTCATATGGCCAATATGTCCAGCTTCGCAGACATTGCTTCACCCGTAGAGCAACTGGTGAAACAAGTTGCTAACATTGACTACATGCTGCACGAAGACCTATTAACATTACTCTTTAACGCTACAAAAGTGCTCGATGAAAAAGTTAAACATATTAAAACGCACTCAGAAGCCGAAGTCGTAGAAGGAGAAAACGCGCTCTTCAATGAAATAAAACAACTTGAAGAAAAATACCAACAACAACAAACGGAACACAGTAATAAAGTTTGCGACCAAAACTTTATTAATATATTTCTTGCCGAAGAAATGGATATTATTCTTGAGGCAGCCAGCCATTTAACAAACTGGGAGCAGACACCACACAGCCACGACATTGCGGGCCAACTTGAAAAAGAAGTGATGGCTATTGCCCATCATGCTGCCAGCGCGAAGATTCCAGAAATAGAACGGCTTTGTAATAAACTCGCCGAGTGTTACCAGGCAGCCCAGGCTCACCAACTTTCCACCGACGAAATATTTTTCGAAACAGCACGTCAAGCACACGATTCCTTGATAGAGCTTATGGATAAACTTGCTGCGCATCAGCCGATTGATGCGACAAGCGAGATGGAAGAGAAGCTAGATAACTTACTGCTGGCTGTTGATTCGGCTGCCAGTGAAAACGCACAAGAACCTTCTGCGATAGCTCTTGGGCAGTTTGAGCCTGAAAGCTTCGAGCTGAAAACGCAAGAAGAAACAGCAGAGTCAGAACTGGAACAGCGTGAGTCCGATAATGCTGAAATACTCGAACTCAACGACGCATTGGAGCCCGCCGCTCTCGAAGAAGTCGAAGACGTATTAGCCCCTGAAGAAGCTATAGAAGAAACGATAACAGAAGACACAGAAGTCGCGGAAGATAAGGCCCGCAACGAAACTGCCCTTGAACTTGAACTCGATCCAGAACTGGTGGAAATCTTTCTGGAAGAGGCCGATGAGATTCTCGAAAGCCTGTCTGGAAACCTCGAACGCTGGGCAAGCGACACCAGTAATACTGGCGAAATCGAACAACTGCAACGTAGCCTGCACACGCTCAAGGGCGGTGCCCGCATGGCTGGCTTAAAACCTATCGGCGACCTGTCTCACGAACTCGAAACCCTGTATGAATTAAGTACCAATGGTGAGCTAGCCTACTCAGAAGAAATGGGTGAGCTGCTTATACAGTGCCACGACAGCCTGGGCGATATGGTGGATGACATCAAGACAAACATCGCACCCCAAGAAGCCAGCGCTCTCATTGAACAGATTATAGCCTTCAGCAAGCAAACGGGCAGCGAAAGCCCAGCTGAAATGGAAGCAGCCAGCCTTGAAGGCGTAATCTCACCAAACAACGTCACCCCCATCACGGCAGCGCAAGCTCCTGAAACAGATGAAGAGCTGGTTATTGATACCAGTGACGTTGAAGTTATGGCCTTGTTCGTGGAAGAAGCCCGTGAACTGCTGGAAGCAATCGAAAACAGTATCGAACAATGGCAGGCGACGCCTGACAGTGATGCGCAGCAAGAAGAGCTAAAACGTCTTCTACATACCTTAAAAGGCAGTGCCCGATTAGCCGGCCTCAGCCATTTAGGTGATCTCAGCCATTCGTTTGAAAGCGACATCGTTGATCTTGAGGCACAGCCCGAAACAGACAACGACGCACTATTCCAAAACCTCAAAGGGCAATACGATGGACTGACCACCTGGGTAGAAAAGCTAGCAGCCCAGTTAGCAACTCAACAAAACCTCGCCCAGGAGGATCGCACCAAAGAGCTTGCGGAACAAACCGCCGAGATGGCGCGCAAAGCACACGCTGCCAAAGAAAAACCCTCCAACAAAGCGGAAGAACAGCAAGAAGCGGCGAAAGCAGCTACCCAGGAAATGATCCGTGTTTCGTCGGAATTGCTTGAGAACTTGGTCAACCTTGCAGGCGAAACCAGTATCAACCGTGCGCAGGTGGAAAAAGAGGTGACCGACTTTACCTACACATTGGATGAAATCGGCGACACCATTGAGCGCTTGCAAGAACAGATGCGTCGACTGAATATGGAAACAGAGGCACAAATCGTTTTCAGCCATGAAGCGCAAGTACAAGAAGAGAGTAACGAATACGAGGATTTCGATCCTCTTGAAATGGATCGCTACTCCCTGATCCACCAGCTTTCCCGCTCTCTTTCAGAAAGTACCCATGACCTTACAGATCTGAAAGATACACTCACGAACAAAGCAAGAGACACCGAAACCCTGTTGCTACAACAATCACGCATCAACACCGAGCTACAAGAAGGCCTGATGCGTACCCGCCTTGTTCCATTCTCGCGATTGGCGCCACGTTTACGTCGCATGATTCGTCAAGTGGGCCAAGAGTTGGGTAAACCCGTAGAGCTGGAAATAGTCAACGCGGAAGGGGAAATGGATAGGGCTGTACTGGATCGCCTGGTAAGCCCCCTGGAACATATGCTGCGTAACTCTCTTGACCATGGTATCGAACCCCCTGAAGAGCGTAAAAAACTCGGCAAGAATAAAAAAGGCAAAATCACCCTGCACATTTCCCGCGAAGGGGCGGAAGTAGTACTGCGCCTATCCGACGATGGGGCAGGCATTGATTCAAACAAGGTAAGAGCCAAAGCTATTGAGCGTAAGCTGCTGGATGGCCAGGCAGAACTCACTGATACCGAAATTCTGCAGTTCATCTTCAAACCAGGCTTCAGCACGGCGGAAAAAGTGACCCAGATTTCTGGTCGCGGTGTGGGTATGGATGTGGTTAACAGTGAAATAAAACAGCTGGGCGGCTCCACACGCATTCATTCGTCACCCGGAGCAGGCACCCAGTTTACAATCCGCCTGCCCTTTACCGTATCCGTCAACCGCGCCCTAATGGTAAAAGTAGGCGAGGACACCTACGCCATTCCACTTTCCCATATCGAAGGTATCGTGCGGGTTAGCCCCTATGAGCTGGAAACCTACTACCAGCCCGACAACGAAAATGCCTTTCAGTACGCTGAAAGAGATTACGACCTGCAATACCTGGGCGCTTATGTAAAAGATATTCCCAGTCCTATCCTGACAGGACAGACACAGCCTCTGCCCGTTATTTTGGTCCGGGGTACAGATAAACCCATGGCCTTCCAGGTGGACTCGCTTATCGGTAGCCGAGAGGTGGTTGTTAAATCCCTCGGGCCACAGCTGTCATCAGTGACCGGCCTCTCTGGGGCAACCATCCTCGGTGATGGTAACGTGGTTATAATCCTTGACCTCATCTCCATGATTCGCTCCGACTGGGCCCAAAGACTCTATGGCGAATCCCACAGAGAAACAGAGGTGCATGAGAAAACAGGTAATGAAATACCCACGGTGATGGTGGTGGATGATTCAGTTACGGTTCGGAAAATCACCTCGCGACTGCTCGAACGTAATGGCTACCAGGTTGTTCTTGCCAAAGATGGCATGGATGCCATCTCGATACTCCAGGATCACACCCCCGATGTGATGCTGCTGGATATTGAAATGCCCCGTATGGACGGCTTTGAGGTGGCCAGTATCGTTAAACACGAAGAGCGCTTAAAAGACATTTCCATCATTATGATCACCTCGCGTACCGGCCAAAAGCACCGCGAACGAGCCATGAGCCTTGGGGTAAACGAATACTTGGGAAAACCTTTCCAAGAAGCAGAGCTGCTCAAGCATATAGAAAAATACATCAGCGCAGATGTCAGCGTGTAAGCGCTGACATTATGGCTTAACAATGAGCGAAAACCTCGGTAAGCAACTCGCAATCATCTCAGATAAGGCCAGCTGCCTCAGGCTCCTGAGGGAATCTGTTACCGAGGCGGGCTACCCTGTGTGCTTTGCCGATGCCCCCAACGCAGGCCTCCTCCCGGAATCAAGCTCGGTATCGATTTGGCTGGTTTATCTTACGGATGAAGACCAATGGGAGGACTTACTGGATGGCCTGCTAGAGGACAGCGATACCCCACTCCTTTTTGGCAGTACTGACGTACCGCCACCCTCCTCCACCGACTTTATGCGTTGGAAGCGCACCCTGCTTGAAAAACTCAGTAAGCAAATAGGCCCGCCTGAGAGCTTCCGACAAGTTGCGACATCGCTCCCCCAGCTTGATACAGAAAACCCAAACCAGGCTCCCCCCACTTCACTACCCGACCCTAAGACGGAGGCTATAAAAAACCAAGCACCATGTAATGACGAAGTAAACCGCGTCTGGGTATTAGGCGCCTCATTGGGCGGCCCGGCTGCCGTCAAAGAGTTCCTTGATGCTTTACCTGAAGATTTACCCATCGCCTTTATACTGGCTCAGCATATCGACAAAGGTTTCCAGAGTGTGCTGACCGAGGTTCTTGGCCGTCACAGCAGCTTCGAATTAAGCAAAGAAACCATCGGCGCCAAGCTGGAATATGGCAAGGTATACGTCGCCCCCGTAGAGACGGTCTTTGACATCAAAGAGGGGCGAATTGTTTCCACAGGTGCCCAATGGCAAGGCCCCTATGCGCCCAGCATTGACCAGGTAATGGATATCGTTAGCCAGTATTACGGTGCCAACTGCAGCACCATTCTATTTAGCGGCATGGGTAGCGATGGCGCCATTAGCGGGCCGGAGCAAGTAAAAAGAGGCGGCATGGTCTGGGCACAAACAGCCGTAAGCTGTGCCAATAGCAGTATGCCGGACTCAGCAAGGGCCGTGGGCTGCGTCAGCTATAGCGCAACGCCCAAGCAACTTGCCCTGCAGCTGGTAGCCAGAATACGCAAACAACAAAAAGAAGCGGTACCAAATCAGTCGCAAAAAGCGGCGGGTTAACTAGACTTCATAAGAAGGTGCCATTTTCGCAGAACAAACACATAAGAGGGTAAAACCCATGAGCAACGTTTCTCAAATCAGTGACAACAAACTGCCGGAGCAAATTGCCTGCCTGATGATTCCCATGGAATCGGCCACACTGCTTTTACCCAACGAAGCCGTTGCCGAAGTGGTCAGTGATTTACGCCCGGAAAAAATGCCGGACCTGCCCGACTGGTGTTTGGGAGAAGTGGAGTGGCGTGGCTTGAGAATACCTGTCGTTTCTTATGAGAAACTCAGTAGTGGCAGCGATGTCATCCCCACTAACGATAGCCGCTTGGTGGTTTTGAACTCGGTAAACAGCGGCTCAAAACACCCCTTCTATGCCCTGCTCAGCCAGCATGCCCCTAAACTGATCCGCGCCTTTAAAGAAGAACTTACAGAGGAATCTGAAGGGGAAGGCATTAATAAATACCATGTTAGCGTGAACATCGAATCGGCCATCATCCCCGACCTTGAGTTGGTGGAAAAGAAGCTGCTGAATAGCTAGCACCTCTGTTCCATTCATAGCAGCTCAAGCCCCTTAGTAGTCCCCAAA
>DFBZ01000050.1:441-805 GCA_002366835.1 Gammaproteobacteria bacterium UBA3067 | reverse complement strand
CACACCCAGCGTAACGTTTCCTCTCGTTCAGCCAACCAACTCTGAACGCTTTGGGGCATATTCACCTTGGGGACAATATTACTCTGGCATTGCTCACAAGCACTTTGTACTACCCGCTGCCAGTGAGACACCTTTTTTTGCAAGCGATCTCCTTTTAGCCGCACCTCGCAGCGCTCACTGACAAGCGGGGTAATCTCCCCCACTCCCAACTCGGTGGCTTTTTGCAGGGCATAATCCATGCGCTCCCCTTTTATCATCACCTGACCCAAGTGCACTCTTAAGGGGGACGTTCTGTTTTCATCAATAAAGGTATCTAGCTTTACTCGCACCTCTTTTTTCGTGACCAGACTCAAGCAACCGTGGT
>DFBZ01000050.1:0-401 GCA_002366835.1 Gammaproteobacteria bacterium UBA3067 | reverse complement strand
CAGATGGTTCGCAGGTGCGGTGTCCAGACGCAGCTCTTGTCCGGCAACAAGTGGCATATCAATATATATCCGAGCCTTGCTCATAGTTTCTTCAACTCGACTTTTTGTATGAAAAGGAAGGGTTAATCTTTCGTAGCCAGATTGATTCCTTCTAGCATAATTTCTACTAACAAATGGATTTGCTCTGGGGTGATGACATAGGGGGGCATTAAATACACCACATTACCCAGCGGACGCAGCAAAGCACCCTTGGATAAAGCGTGTTGATAAACCCGTAACCCCCGCCGCTCCTGCCAAGGATAGGCTTCACGATTTTGTTTGTTTTTCACCAGCTCCACCGCCAGCACCATACCATGCTGGCGCACCTCCGCCACATGAGGGTGGTCGGCAAGGGGGGCGCA
>DFBZ01000049.1 GCA_002366835.1 Gammaproteobacteria bacterium UBA3067 | reverse complement strand
ATATAACGCTGCAGGCAATGTGACTTTAGTAAAATGGCTATTGTATAAATCGGCGATCACCTCTTCACAATGCTGCAACCTCATCTGTCCGCACTGCCTGTCAATATTTCTATTTACCAGCTTTAGTAGACGCTGCTGCTCCTGCTCTTGTTTTCCAAGCAGGGTGTTCATTTGATGCTCAAGAAGAGCAGAATCATCAAAATAATTCTTTAGAAGAACATCACTTATCTCAAGTGAATTTTCCTGGCGCTTCTGTGTACCCAGCCCCGAACCGTCAGGCCACCAACCCATTAGCATCATGGCCAAGGCATCCATCAGTGTTTCGATTATTTGCGATTCACTGTGTCCAAATAATTTTCTGCTTATAAACAACTTGCCTAAAACTATTTTTAGCCGAAACAAAGGATTTGTTGGCACACCATGCAAAAGCGCATCTTGGGCCATGCTGTTAAACAGGCGATCCACAAAAATCAATTTCCCTACGGAGTCGGCAGAGAGACTGCTCGGTTCGATTTGTCTATTGCGCAATAAAATAAGTAGCGATTGCTCCGGTGATGCAATATATAGCGGATCCATTTGTAAAGAATGAAGTGCGGCATAAAGATCCGCATCACTTTTTGTTTCATCACCAGTCGCCGTCAGCCATTGATCTGGCGGCAAGATTTTCAGAAGAGTTGCGCACTCGCCTGCATAAATCTGCTGACAAAATTTTTCGAACCGGCTTATTTCCATTCTTGCCTGTTAGTAAATGAAGCTCAGAATAAAAAAGAAAACGAATGGTGACTATTTTAAGAGCGCATCAAGCACAGAGTATAGAACAGGGTGCTCATGCCCGCCGCGATATGATCGGTCACATGGCAGTGCTACAGCCTGGTTATCGGCCAACATATCCACACTACTCATAGACAAGCGCAATAACTTAATCACATCTCTCCGGCGGCCATGATTTAACACGGTCTGCCCGTTCCAATGCGCAGCATGAAGATCCACTTCCCCCCTCTTCTGCGCTAATCTAGCAGGCTGCTGAGATTCTACTGACTTGGCCATCTACTGCGTCGCTCTCGGCCTCTGTTCCCGACTCGGCTCTACCGGTTCCGTCCATGGAACCGTACCTCCCCCATCCATGGGGTCGTCCGCCTTTTCGTTTGATTTTGCCTTATATCTGACTCAATTCAGCGAATTTCAACAGCCTGCTAGGGGCCGAGCATATCCATCCATTCCGGCTGTACAACGCGTGTCTTGTAGCTGCCACCCTGGTATTGAATATGGCGATTTTTATCCAAACGCTCGCCTTATGCTGGGGCAACAGGGCTTATAAGGAAGCCACCAAGAGGCTCGCTTGAACTTATCTAGCAACGCCCTAAAATAGACACTAGCAACACAAAGCCAGACAGAGCAATACACCATGAATGAAAAGAATATTCTAGACTTTGACAAATCCAAGTCAAACCACGCCCACACCCGTAAAGAAAAAAAGCTCAAAACGATGAAAAAAGCCTTTGCAAATTATTTGGGGGCAAAGACAGAAGAGAAAAAAAACCGGAAAAAGAACAAAAGAAAAACTAAAAAGAGATAAAGGGGCTGGGGATCAATACCAATTTCCGCCCCTAAAAAACCACATCAACCGCCACACTGATCAAGTCCACCTCATCACCAGGATCTGTATAAAACACACCCCATGAACCCTCGTCCATAATCATACGCTGAAAATCAATTTTAAACGCAGTTTGGCTATTAAAGTCATAACGCAAACCCGCCACATAAGACTTTTGAAGAAAAAGCTCTGCATTGCTTGGCGACATCATATCAGCGGGTGCCACCCAGTATTGCGCCGGAACACCTTGAGGAGGCGAGCCAGGAAGCGCAGCTCCTGCGGGAATAAAAGTAGGCCGGTGATCAGACTGGGTGCCTGAATAAGTAAAATGTGGCAAAAAGTCACCCATACGATAAGCCAGTGTTAAATAATATGCCAGCATATCAGATTGGGAGTAAATACCCGTCGATGGGTTATTTTTAACCGCTTTTTTTATAACTTCTGAAATGATAAGAATATTCTCAAACTCCAGCTCAACGCCTGCCGTAGCAAAAGCGACATCCATATTAAGATTTATTCCTCCACTGCCAATAGAATGTCTGATATTCATATTCTCTGTATTAATCAGAGAAAAATTCAATTTACCATAATCTGTAAACCCTACCAAGGAAACACCATAAGCCAAGTCAATTTCCAACGTTGCACCAATAGCATCAAAAGGAGGGAATGAACCAACTGAAGACTGTAATACCCAGTCAGCATTCAAAGCATTAAAGTGATAAAAAAGGTCTGCTCCTGAATGAGAAGTAATCGGCAACAAAGTATAAGCTTCTATGGGGTTTCTAACCCACGGGTAACTAAAACCAACTTCCTGTACATCATTATACAAGGCGCCTGGAAAATTCATTCGTCCCATACGCATGGTAAGTTGTTGAGATATTTCGTAACTAATATATGCCCACCGCGCATAGATATCATAACTATCCTCGACTGCCTTCGCGACAAACTGGCCTGTTACACTGACCTTCGAATTTACATCCGCATTCACT
>DFBZ01000109.1 GCA_002366835.1 Gammaproteobacteria bacterium UBA3067 | reverse complement strand
CAATAAACTGCTTTCCATATTGGCGTGTCCAGTATGTAAAGGTGAGCTGGATTACCAAAAAGAACGTGATGAATTATGGTGTCGTGCTGATGCACTGGCATTTCCTGTAAAGGATGATATTCCGGTAATGCTCGAAAATCAGGCGCGCAGCCTGACCAATGATGAAAAACTTTCGAAGAAATAATAGGCCTCATTTTATCGCCTTGCTACTGCAGGTTGTTGCATGAGTTTTAACGTTGTTATTCCATCGCGGTACGCGTCATCACGTTTGCCCGGTAAACCCCTCAAGGATATTGCTGGCAAACCCATGGTGCAGCATGTGTATGAGCGCGCCCAAAAAAGTGTCGCTCATGAAGTCATCGTAGCCACAGATGATGAGCGGATCTTCACGGCTGTGGAGCAGTTTGGTGGGCAAGTGGTGATGACCTCATCGCGTCACGAATCTGGAACCGATAGGTTGCAAGAAGTTGCCGGCTTAAAAGGTTGGACGGATGAACAAATCGTGGTGGGAGTTCAAGGTGATGAGCCCCTTATTCCGCCAGTCATTATCAACCAGGTGGCAGAAAACCTTTCCGCTCGCCCGGAGTTTTCCATTTCTACGTTACAAGAAAAAATAAACAGCCTTGGTGATATTATGGATCCCAATGTTGTCAAAACAGCGACGGATCAATTGGGAGCTGCTTTATATTTTAGTCGCGCACCGATTCCCTATGGGCGGGATTGTTTTCCCGAGAGTGTACCTGAGGGCATTGATTATTATCGTCATATTGGAATTTACGGTTACCGCGTAAAATTCTTACGCCAGTTTGCCCGCTGGGAGATGAGCCCGCTTGAAAAAGCAGAAAAGCTAGAGCAGCTTAGAGCCATGTGGTATGGCGCTAAAATTCATCTGGATGTGGCTCTGGAAACGCCGCCAAAAGGGGTGGATACACCAGAGGACCTAGAAAATATTCGCAACTTGATGAGGCAGCTCTGAGGCGCCTGATATGGTAAACGTTTTGTTTGTCTGCCTTGGTAACATCTGCCGCTCGCCCACCGCTCACGCAGTATTCGCGCACAAGGTGGCGCAGCGAAAGTTGCAGCATATTATTAAGGTAGACTCCGTTGGCACTGCTGCCTATCACATCAATAAACCACCTGATAAACGTTCCCAGCAAGTGGGAAAAGAAAGGGGCTATGAGCTAGGCCACTTAAGTGCGCGGCAGATATGCGCTAGTGATTTTTTGCATTTTGATTATATTTTGGCAATGGATAATGCAAACTTGAGTCACTTACGCCAAAACTGCCCCAATGAGCACCTGTTAAAGCTGGAGCTGTTTTTGCGCTACGGCGGCTCTGTTGAGGAGGAGGTGCCTGATCCATATTACGGTGGTGAAGACGGTTTTCAACACGTGCTTGATCTTGTAGAAAATGCAGCTGATGGCCTACTGGAAGAAATCATCAAACAACGGCGCTTGTCGTGACACCTCGTTTAGGTGGTGGCCCGCCAGACTGTGACTCTTCGCTCTATACACTCAGAGAGCATGTATCACTAAAGCCTTATCATACCTTTGGTTTAGCGGCCAAAGCGCGCTTTTTCTGTGAAATTAATAGTGAGTCAGCCCTTCTAGCCTTATTGAAATCCCCTGTTTTTATCAAATACCCTCACGTTTTTTTAGGCGAGGGGAGTAATACTCTATTTACTCGCGATTTTCCTGGGATCGTGGTGCGCCTTTGCATCAAAGGAATTCGGCGGCTCGCCGAAGATGACGAAAGTATTTATCTAAAAGTGAGTGCCGGAGAAAACTGGCATGACTTTGTAATATATACCTTGAAAAGCCATTGTTACGGGCTGGAAAATCTTTCACTTATTCCTGGTAGTGTGGGTGCTTCACCTGTGCAAAATATTGGCGCTTATGGTGTCGAGGCTAAAGACTTTATTGCTCAGGTTGATGCCATTGATATTGTTTCTGGTGAAAAGCGGGTGTTCGAAAATAAGGAGTGTCACTTTTCTTATCGTGATAGCTGCTTTAAGGGGGTGCTGAAAGGCCGTTATGTTATTACCTCCGTCTCATTCCGTTTGGCAAAGCAAGCAAAGTTAAAACTTGATTATGCTGATTTAAAAGAGAGCCTAAAAAAAACAGGATTAAATAATCCAGCACCACTTGATGTGAGTGATGTGATTTGCAGCCTGCGTCAGGCAAAACTTCCTGACCCCGATGAAATAGGAAATGCGGGCAGTTTTTTTAAAAACCCTGTTGTAAGCGAGGCCCATTATTTCAGTCTGAAAAAGCAATTTTCAGGAATAAAAAGTTTTAAATTAGCAAGTCAGGAGTACAAAATTCCCGCTGGGTGGTTGATTGAATGCTGTGGGTTTAAAGGCGAAAGCATTGGGTCAGTGGGTATTTATGAAAAACAAGCGCTTGTTTTAATAAATGACGCAGAGGCCAGTGGCGAAGATGTCCATAGGGCCATTGCCAAAATTACCGAAAGGGTGAATATTACCTTCGGTATCTTGTTAGAAGTCGAACCTATTCTCCTTTAATTCCCGTCTATTTTAAATATACCTTGTGATTGCGTGTGCCAAAACCATAAGGTAGGCTAGGTGCTATATAACACATGGCATTTAATAATTAATTACGATTAGAAAGCAGTTGTTTAAGTGTTATTAAATAATAATTACTTACAAGATAATTAAAAAAACAATCCACAGGAGTGGTAGTATGTTTTCTCGTGTTATTAGGCGACGCTATGTCGTGCTTTATTCATTTGCCATTGCGTTTTTTATTTCCCCCTCAATTCTTTCTGCTAATAATCTCTCGCCTGCGCGCTCCATTGAGGTGGCTGTAGTGGCTGGAGAGAAATTGCCAGCATTGATTGGTAAGCAGTATGAAAATTATTCTGTGATGGTGTCTGATGGTGATGTGTTATCTCCGATTCCCTATCAGTTTGATGAGCGTAACGAGGGTGGTTTTTTATATGCGCCGGGTGGTTCTTTAGAGCTTGTTGGTACTGAATATGTATTTGATCAGGAAGATGAGTTGGCCTTTATGCTTAAAGATGCGGGGCTTAAAGCTTCGCCCGAGCTTCTAGCCTCGGTGCCCGGAAAAATAGTAGCCGAGCTTGAAGTTGAATTGGGTGATCATTTGCGTTATGCCTATCTTATAGAAGGCAATGATCAGCGTAGTGAGAAACATTATACGCATTACGACAGGGAGGCGGGCCTTATCAAAACCAGCGCCTATTCGCTGCAAGTTGACCCCAATAATTTGCTGTATTGGCAGGATTTTATATACGAAGGTTTTGCGGAAAAAAGGTCTCTTCTTGATACCATGAAATTGCGGGTCAACGGGAAGCTTGGATTTATCAAGGCGACTATCCACAATAAGCTGATTCCAAATAAAGTTGTTGCAGTAAAAAATGGGCCAGTCAGAACTATTATTGAAATGGATGCTTCCATTGGCTTGTTAGGCATTAATATTATTCAAGCAGGAGCCAGTGTAACTATTACTGAGAACTCTACTCAATTCCCAGTCTTTGTTTCTATTCCTAAAGCGGCGGCTGCCTTAAGTTATCTTGATATTGAGGTGTCTTTGGATTTCGACAACCTGGGCAAGGCGCGTTACCGCACAGCACTAGGTCCGAAGGAGCCAGTCGTGCAGGGTGGCGGTGGTGCTGACCCGAAGGACTTAAAGATTGATTTGGAGAACAACTGGCTGTCTCTAAGTAGTAAACGTAATTGGGATATTATCGCCTTTTTTAATAGAAATAAGGCGGTAACTCTTACACTGGAGGCTCTTTATAAAGATACGGGCTTGGATGGTGAAATAGACAAGCCAGAGAGGGTGAAAGGCAGTTACCCACAGGCGGGTTATATTATTAAGGATATCCCCACGGGCATATCTTCCACAATAGGTATTGATCTTTATTACCATAAAGATTTTTGGCAAGGTAATAATGTAGAGTTTGCGGCAGAAGAAATCCGAAATCCTGCCAATGTCAATGTGAGCTCTTTGTAGTTGTATAGTTTAGTGAGTGCGCGCTGCTGCAACGGTGGTGTGCACTTATTATTTGAATCCAAGTATTAATAGGGATAATGTTTGAATTATATTTGTCCCG
>DFBZ01000135.1 GCA_002366835.1 Gammaproteobacteria bacterium UBA3067 | reverse complement strand
CAATTAATTGCATTTCGATAAACGTACAAAACCAAGCGCTAACGCTTTAAACAACTATTTTTCACTTACTTTAAAACACCGCTAGGCCTACGACACCGCCTCAGAAGCGATGCACCGCTCGATTCAGGTGCAGCCTCTATCATACAATTCATTACTTTTTTCAAGGAAAATACAAGAAGGTTTTTCTAGAGACCTTTAGATAAGCCACCACAAAAAAATATAATCAAAGCTTTCAGAGCCCTTTCTCTCAAACTTTTTATGACGTCTTACTTCATGATTATGCCGCCTATTAACAATTTCCAGGGCTTTACCCCTAGTTTTTCAAATAGAAAAGTCGGAGAACCCTTTCTATCATCATGAAATAATAAATAGGGAGCTCCGCATCGCCGTACATATACAGGAAGGTAAGGCCATGACGCTTTCATCGCTGCCGTATTTTTATTATAGAAAATCGCTCTGCGGACAAAAAAAAAGGGGGGAGGTTTTTTAGACTAGGCCCTATCGCCAAGAGAAAGTTTTTAAGGGCATCTCAAGCCCAGAATCTGGAAATAATTCTGGCTTATCTGCCTCAGACCCTTCTTTATAAATGCCCAGCAAATTCAAACCGAATTTCTTTTCTGCTGCAGAAATCGGCAAATCCAGAGAGCTGACATACACCTACTACTTTGTAGGAAATAAAAAAACCCCGTGAAATGCTTTGGGTATTCCTGATAGCTACATCACTGCAGAAAACGTGGTTTCATGAATAGAGTCGGGTTGGAAACAAAAACTGTGACTTACACCAGTAGCAGATAGGTTAAGACAATCAAAAAAACGGGATGTTTTCGGTACAAGATAGAAATTCATGAATGATTCAGAGCCACTTGAATGCAGCTCCGCATCATCACTTGGGCCATTAACACATATTGCATGCTAGCCCACACTCCTCAAGCCTAACAGTTACTTATATCGTTAGACTCAAGGAATATACCTTCACTCTACTACGCTTTTTTAAGTTTTCTTACCCCAGCCAAGCCCGCAAGGCCCAGACCTAATAGAGCAAGAGATGCGGGCTCAGGAACATGAGCGGCTTTCACCTTCAGCTTCGATTTTTGAAGATAAAAATCACCTGCCTCTGCACGTACGGCCACGTGTAAATCTCCATCATACTTCAGATCGACAAGTGCCACGCCATCAACTGTGTAACTATAAGTAGCATTATCAACTTCAAAAAGAGGATCACCACTTAGGAAGCCCAACAGATCTACCTCAGCCGACTCGCCCAACTTATCATCTCCGCCATGAACACCTTTGTCATCATGAAATGACAAATAGAGCATCGCATCGGTAATATCGAAATCCGCAGAACTGTAGCCGCTATCACTTATATCATGGGTATACCATACCGCATCATCGTGGCCCACACTCGTCATATACAATCCGAAGATATCATCTTTTTTAAATTTTGGGGCCCACGGCCCACCACCATCTGTTCCGATGGGATTAGGCTTACCGGTAGTCCAGCCACTTGGGTCATCTGTGATCTCACTCAGCTTTGTCGTATAGGTAAGTGGATCGGTGAAATCAATATTATCCTTAAAAGTATGCACTGCACCGGCACTAGCATATCCCGCCATTAGCGAGGCCATAGAAACTACTCCAACCAGCGCGGACTTCTTAATTAGTTCATTTTTCATTTCAACTACTCCTATCGTAATTTTTATTTTGGGCAAATCAATCACCAATATCTTAAGGAACCACAACGAACAGGTTCTCCATAGATAGGGCACGATGCGTTCCAGATTAACGATAGAAATGGGCTATCATTTAACAAAAAATATATGGGATATTTTATAGATAAAAATTAAATATTTAATTTTGCTTAAAATCTGCACATTGCATGTAGATTTTAAAGATCACCAGTGTCGAACTTTTTTACACCAATGAGTAAAAACCATAAAACTTAGTATAATACTTGAGCTAAACTTAAGCTTTTTAGAAGGGCGTCACATTCTATAATAAAATGCCACTGTGATTTTAAGCGCAAAAAATATCCACAACCTATTGTAATCGTTAGATTTTTATAGCGTTACTCAGGATATATATTCGATATACACCTGTCGGAAAATTTTACACATTACTCACCCCTCCTCTAGCGCCGATATAGCCATCTTGCTTTTGGCACTACTATTACGCCTTATGTCGCTTCGTTTTGTAGCAAAGGCCTCTAGCCGAGCCCATACCGCGGAAAATATTGTGTTTACAAGCGAGCAGTGCAAAAATACACAATATTGAGCAACATTTAACCGAGAGAAAAATGACCAAAACCTTATGTTCAGTAGTAGATATCGACGAAAGCACAGCGAAGGGCTTCACTGTTGGGGAAAGCGCCTTGTTTGCTGTAAAGCATGATGGGCAAATTTATGTTTATGAAAACTCCTGCCCCCACATAGGCATCAACCTAGAATTTCAGGAAAACCAGTTCCTTGATATGGATAAACGCTTTATCCAATGCTCCAACCACAATGCCTTGTTTGAAATAGAAAGCGGCCATTGCATTAGCGGCCCTTGCCAAGGGAAGTCGCTGAAGGCAATTCCTTTTGAAATCGAAAACGACCGAATTCTGGTCAAAAATATTGGCTGATAACATGGATCAAAATACCCAAACAGAAGTTGAAGCCGCTGCTTTTCGGCAGTTGCTCAAGCATCTGGATGAACACAAAGAAGCACAAAATATCGACTTGATGATCTTAGCGGGGTTCTGTAGAAACTGTCTTGCGAAGTGGTATCGCGCCGAAGCGGAAGAAAGAGGCGAGGTGATGGACTATGAAAATGCTAGAGAAGTCATCTATGGCATGCCTTACAGCGAATGGAAGGAGAAATTTCAGGAAAAGGCCACGCCGGAGCAGCTTGCCGCATTTGAAGCACGCCAAAGTGCAAAAGCTTAACCCCCCTTATCTTAGGCTACGTGCTTTAATAAAGAAGCAGTAGCCGACATGCCCTTAAAAGAACCGTAAACGCAGCACTTTATTTTTTCTCAAGAGAAGTAAGCGACCCCTTGTGCCGCTTACTCAAACCCGCCCCGAGCATAGCCGAAACCAGAATACCCACCAAGCTAAGTGCTGAAAACCATACTGGCGCACGAGTTAGGGTGGGGCCATAAAAAATCACTGCAACCATCAGTACAACGATTAAAGCGTGCCAGTACTCCAGCTGATCGGCAACTTTTGCAGCCACGTAACCAGCCAACCCTGCCACAAGAAAACCCGGCACCAAACCAGCCAGCATAAAAGGGATGTTTTCGAATTGATTCTGGAAGAATTCCTTGATTTGCGCTTCATCCATCCCACGCCCCCCGAGCACCTGCCTTGTTAGACCACTCATGGCAATACTGACCAGTGTAGTGCCTGCGATTTCAATCATTACCCCATAAATAATGGCGCGTTGGTTAAGTGGGCGCGGTGTCGTCGAATGCGGATTTTCATTAGTCATTATTAGCTCTGTTTTCAGTCTTCTTAACGGAGGCAACAGAATAGACGTCGTTTCAAAAAAACGCCATAGCGGGGCAGACCCAATAGATCTTCAGCACGAAGGCTTGAAGTAAAACACATCAATGCCCATCTTTTTTCTGAGTTCAAAACACGCAATAGCTTAACGATGGATTTCGACAAACTGATAAGAGATGCGGCTAAAACCTACAAAATGGCGACGCAGACAAAATAATCAACCAGGCCAGCAAAGCCGCTAACCCTATACTTGATGAACTTGCCCCTCGCGCGACCAAGGAGTGCGATCTCGTTAAAGGGCTGTGAGAAGTGGCCGAAGAAGCATTGACCGACCCGAAAAACAAAAACTCTGGGAACCAATCTGACGACCCCCTTGTCTAAAGCATCAAGCAGGGTTTAAAGGGCGCTCGAAAAATTGCAGAACATTATGCCGATCAAATCGACAATGTTGATACCGGCAAGGCTTCTGAGCAGCTTGCTGACATTACTGGCGACCTATTAGGCAACGCCGGGAAACTGGGCAAGTCCTTTTTTCAAAACGTCCTAAATAAACCCCGCTTTTATTTTTCATTAATACTCCCCTTGATACGAAACAGACCCCTTCTGTTTCGTTTTTTTTTGCAAAACCCTCCTCCTGCTGAGTGCTGTCTCGGCTCAGTGATTCCTGCTATTCTTCCAGCCTTGTATTTTTACCTTCAGCGCTACTCAGGAGAGACCCATGCCCGCATACCGTTCCAAAACCTCCACCCATGGCCGAAATATGGCGGGGGCCCGCGCCCTGTGGCGTGCAACCGGAATGAAAGATGATGATTTCAAGAAACCCATTATCGCTGTGGTCAACTCTTTTACCCAGTTTGTACCCGGCCATGTGCACCTAAAAGATATGGGCCAGCTGGTTGCCCGAGAAATTGAAAAAGCAGGTGGCGTCGCGAAGGAATTCAACACCATCGCCGTGGATGACGGCATCGCCATGGGCCACGATGGAATGCTCTACAGCCTGCCATCGCGGGAGATCATCGCTGATTCCGTCGAATACATGGCCAACGCCCACTGCGCCGATGCACTGGTGTGTATCTCCAACTGCGACAAAATCACCCCCGGCATGCTGATGGCCGCAATGCGCCTGAATATCCCTGCTATTTTTGTCTCCGGCGGCCCGATGGAAGCGGGAAAAACCAAACTTTCCGACAAATTGATCAAGCTGGATTTAGTAGACGCCATGGTGGCGGCAGCTGACCCGAATGTCACTGATGAACAAGCAGAGGCGTATGAACGCAGTGCTTGTCCCACCTGTGGTTCGTGCTCGGGCATGTTCACCGCCAACTCCATGAACTGCCTGACTGAAGCACTGGGTTTGTCTTTACCCGGCAATGGCACCACCCTTGCGACTCATAAGGATAGAGAGCAACTGTTTTTGGAAGCGGGCCGTCGTATCGTAGACATCACCAAACGTTACTACGAACAGGACGATAGCTCTTTACTGCCTCGCTCCATTGCCTCAGTCAAAGCGTTTGAAAACGCCACCACCCTGGATATCGCCATGGGCGGCTCCACCAACACCATCCTCCACCTGATGGCCGCTGCGCAGGAAGGCGAGGTGAATTTTGACATGAGGGACATCGACAGGCTTTCCCGCAAAGTGCCTCAGTTATGTAAAGTCGCCCCCAATAGCCCGCAATACCATGTTGAAGACGTTCACCGCGCGGGTGGCATTATGGCCATCCTTGCAGAACTCGATCGTGCCGGGCTGCTGCACACAGACCTCCCCACAGTACATAGCGCAACGCTGGGCGAAGCTCTTTCCCAGTGGGATATTATGCAAACCGACGACGACGCCGTAAAAACCTTTTTCCAAGCAGGTCCGGCAGGTATTCCTACCCAGCAAGCCTTCAGTCAAGACTGCCGCTGGGATTCGTTGGATGATGATCGTGCCAATGGTTGCATCCGTAATCTGGAAAATGCTTACTCCCGCGAAGGCGGCCTAGCGGTACTTTATGGCAATATCGCTGAAAATGGCTGCGTAGTGAAAACCGCCGGTGTGGATGACAGCATTCTCGTCTTTGAAGGCAAAGCGCGTATTTTTGAAAGCCAGGATAGCGCCGTAAAAGGCATATTGGCCGATGAAGTAAAAACTGGCGATGTCGTTATCATCCGTTACGAAGGCCCCAAGGGCGGGCCGGGTATGCAGGAAATGCTCTACCCCACCAGTTATCTTAAATCCAAGGGCTTAGGTAAAGAATGTGCCCTGCTTACCGACGGGCGTTTTTCCGGTGGCACTTCCGGCTTGTCTATTGGACACGTTTCACCTGAAGCAGCCTCCGGCGGGGCAATTGCTTTACTGGAAGCTGGCGACCCTATCAAAATCGACATCCCCAATCGCAGCATTGATGTTTTAATTGATGAAACGGTGCTGGATCAACGCCGGCAGGCTATGTCTGCCAAAGGGCCCGATGCCTGGAAACCTGCAGAAATTCGTCCGCGTAAAGTCAGCACTGCGCTAAAGGCTTATGCAGCAATGGCGACCAGTGCTGACCGAGGCGGCGTAAGGGATTTATCCCAACTGGACAAGTAAAAGTGTTACAGGTGCGGGCAACATCCCGCACCTCACCCTCTTTATTAACCCAACAGAGTAAAAAATTCGCCCCCAATGATTGCCATACTCAAATTCATGCAGTAGTGTTATAAAACTTCATTGAACATTGGCGCTGCCGCCCTGCTAAACACCAGTGGGCCGCAAACAAAACCACGGATTAAATCGTGCTGAAGCTTCTTCATATCAAAGCCTGTATCCAGGCCATCGCCCTCAGAGCCTCTGCTCTGCGCTTTCGCTGGCGTCGCTAAAAACCACACCTCCTTTGTTAACGCTCCACTGAGCGAACACCCGCTATCTGCGTATACTCCGTCTAGGAAAACACCATGACACCAGAACAGTTTGCCGCTTATTCCGCGCAGGGATACAACCGCATCCCCCTTGCCCGCGAAATCATTGCCGACTTAGAAACCCCTCTCAGCTGCTACCAAAAACTCGCCAGCCAACCCTATACCTATTTATTTGAATCCGTACACGGTGGAGAGCAGTGGGGTCGGTACTCCATTATTGGTTTGCCTTGCCAAACCCGTCTGCGCGTGACGGGCCACGAAGTGCTTCATGAATACCAAGACACCATCACTCAACGCGAAACCGTGGATGACCCCCTGGCCTATATAGAAGCCTATCAAAACCAATTTAAGGTGCCGGAACTGCCCAACCTGCCAAAATTCAACGGCGGCCTAGTGGGTTACTTTGCCTACGATGCGGTACGTTATGCGGAACCTCGATTGGGCCTGGCACAAAACCCTGACGATATCGGCAGCCCTGATATTCTATTGATGGTGTCCGACGACCTGGTGGTTTTCGACAACCTGAACGGCTCCCTCTTTGTGCTCACTCATGTGAACCCCGACGAGGAAAATGCCTATAAAAATGGGCAGCAACGGCTGAACCAGCTCGTGACACAAATCCGCCAACCCTTACCAAGCGAAGACATCACCCAATACCCTCAGATCAGCGAATCAGATTTTAAATCCGGCTTTGAGCAAGACGACTACCAAGCAGCAGTGAAGCGTATTAAAGAATACATTCTGGCTGGTGACGTCATGCAGGTAGTGCTTGCCCAGCGCATGTCTGTGCCGTTTGAAGCGCCGCCTCTCAGCCTTTATCGTGCATTGCGACACCTGAATCCTTCCCCTTATCTTTATTATCTGAATCTCGACAGCTTTCATATCGTCGGCTCATCACCGGAGATTCTGGCCCGATCCGAAGACAACATCATCACCGTGCGTCCCCTTGCTGGCACGCGTAAACGTGGCAAAACGCCCGAGCATGACATAGAGCTGGAAAAAGAATTACTCGCCGACCCGAAGGAAATCGCTGAGCACCTGATGCTTATCGACCTCGGTCGTAACGATATTGGTCGGGTGGCAGAAATTGGTTCTGTCGTGGTTTCAGATCAAATGAGTGTGGAACGCTACTCCCATGTTATGCACATTGTTTCCAACGTGCAGGGGCGACTTAACAAAGACAAAAGCCCCATGGATACCTTAAAGGCCACCCTGCCCGCAGGCACTCTGAGCGGCGCGCCCAAAATACGCGCCATGGAGATTATCGACGAACTGGAACCGGTAAAACGCGGTATTTACGGCGGCGCTGTGGGTTATCTTTCCTGGCACGGCAATATGGACACCGCCATCGCCATACGCACCGCGGTGATCAAAGACAAAACCCTGCACATTCAAGCGGGTGCCGGCATTGTGGCAGACTCCATCCCCGAGCTGGAGTGGGAAGAAACCATGAACAAAGGCCGCGCAATTTTCCGCGCTGCTGAACTAGCCTGTAATGGTTTGCAACTAACAAATTCGGGTCAAAACAACGATACCACCGAGCTGCCCAGCAAGGCGGAGGACTAGACATGCTATTAATGATTGATAACTACGACTCCTTCACCTACAACGTGGTGCAATACTTTGGTGAGCTGGGAGCAGAGGTGCAGGTTTATCGAAATGATGAAATCAGCATCCAGGAAATTGCCCAAAAGAAACCCGAACACCTAGTGATATCCCCCGGCCCTTGCACCCCTAACGAAGCGGGTATTTCCATGGCCGCTATCCAGGAGTTTGCGGGCAAAATCCCTATTCTGGGTATTTGCCTTGGCCACCAGAGTATTGCCCAGGTCTTCGAAGGAAAAATAGTTCGCGCTGCACAGGTTATGCACGGCAAAACCTCCACCATCCACCATAGCGACCTTGGCGTATTCAGAGATATCCCCAAAACTTTCCAGGCTACCCGTTATCACTCACTGGTGGTCAAGAGGGAAAACCTGCCCGAGTGCCTGGATATCACCGCCTGGACCGAAAATGAAGACGGCAGCATGGATGAAATCATGGGCATTCGCCACAAAACCCTGGCGGTGGAAGGGGTGCAGTTTCACCCTGAATCCATTTTGACCGAACACGGCCACCAACTATTGCGCAACTTTCTGGAACAATAAACGAGCTTTTTATGGATATCACAGAATCACTGCCCAGGCTTCTGCAACAAGAGAGTCTCACTGCCGATGAGATGCAACAAGTTATGACACAAATCATGACAGGCAAGGCTACAGATGCCCAAATCGGCGGCTTCCTCGTTGCCTTGCGACTCAAAGGCGAAACAGTCGACGAAATTAGCGGTGCCGCCCGCGTTATGCGCGAACTGGCCACACCCGTTCATGTGGATTGTGACTTTTTGGTCGACACCTGCGGAACCGGCGGGGATGGCGCCAACACCTTTAATATTTCCACCGCCGTTTCCTTTGTGACCGCTGCGGCAGGCGCCCATGTTGCCAAACATGGTAACCGCTCCATTACCAGCAGTTGTGGCAGCGCCGATGTACTGGAGGCAGCCGGTGCCAACTTGAACATCGGCCCCGAGCAAGTAGGCCGGGCCATCACAGAAGTAGGTGTGGGTTTTATGTTCGCAGTCAAACACCATGGCGCCATGAAGCACGCCATCGGCCCGCGCAAGGAACTAGGGATACGCACTATTTTTAATGTGCTCGGCCCCCTCACCAATCCAGCCGGAGCACCCAACCAAGTTATCGGTGTATTCGATAAACAACTGGTGCCAAGTATTGCATCGGTACTGCAATCACTGGGCAGCCGCCACGTATTAGTCGTGCACTCTGCCGATGGGATGGACGAAATATCCATCGCAGCGGAAACCCATGTTGCCGAACTAAAAGATGGTCAGATCAACGAATACCTCATCAAACCGGAGGATTTTGGCCTAACACGCAGCTCGCTAGACCCGCTACGGGTCAATAACGTAGAGGAAGCGGTCGCCATGCTCAAAACCGCCATCAGTGGCAAAGGACAAGGGGCCAGCGACATCGTTGCGCTGAATGCTGGAGCCGCCATTTATGCTAGCGGCATTGCCAGCTCGCTCAAAGAAGGAGTCGTGCTTGCCGAAGATGCCATGGGCAGCGGTGCCGCCAGCGCCAAATTTGAAGAGTTCATCAGTTTTACCCAGCACTGCCTTTAACCTCAAACCGCCAAGAGAGCCTCCATGTCAGCCACACCCACTATCTTACAAAAAATTCTAGACAGAAAAGCCCAGGAAGTGGCCGAACGATCCCAGTTAATCTCCCTCAATGAACTGGAAACACAAGCCAAGCAGGCTGAACCCGTACGTGGTTTTATCCGCGCCATGGAACAAAAGCTGAGCAACAAACAGGCGGCGGTCATTGCCGAAGCAAAAAAAGCCTCCCCCAGCAAAGGCCTGTTACGCGACCCCTTTGACCCTGCGGCCATTGCCCGCAGTTACGAGCAAGGCGGCGCATGCTGTTTATCCGTGCTCACAGACCAAGATTTTTTTCAGGGCCACGAAGACTACTTAATCGCCGCACACTCGGCCTGTTCATTACCCATCATTCGCAAAGATTTTATTGTTGACCCCTACCAAGTGGTGGAAGCAAGGGCCATGGCTGCAGACTGCATCCTACTCATTGCCTCAGCTCTTGAGCAGACGCAACTTAAAAATCTAGCTGATTTAGCGCAGCAGTGGAACCTGGACGTATTGATTGAGGTGCATAACCGAGAAGAACTGATGCGGGCACTCGAACTGGACCTAAAGCTTATCGGCATCAATAATCGCAACCTTCACAACTTCGAAACCAGCCTCGAAACCACCTACCAGCTACTAAAAGACATTCCCGAAGACCGCATTGTGGTAACAGAAAGCGGTATTCATCAGCAGGAGGACGTCAAAGCCATGCAGGCACACGGCGTGAATAGTTTTCTGGTGGGCGAAGCCTTTATGCGTGCCAAAGACCCCGGAGAGAAATTAAAATCACTGTTTTTTTAGTGCTTAGAGAGAGTTAAAACGACAGCTAGCGCGTGCCGTAAACCACCATGGTTTTACCTTTAGCAGTGACATAGCCCTGAGCTTCTAAGTTTTTCAGCACCCTACCCACCATCTCGCGGGAACAGCCCACAATACGGCCAATTTCTTGGCGCGTGACTTTAATCTGCATCCCGTCAGGGTGGGTCATGGCATCAGGCTGGCGGCTTAAGTCCAGCAAAGCATGAGCAACTCGGCCTGTCACATCGACAAATGCCAAGTCACCGACCTTTTTGGTGGTTTCACGCAGGCGATGGGCCATTTGCCCACTCAAGGCAAAAAGGATACTGGGGTCTTCTTTCGCCAACTCATGGAACTTGGTGTAGCTAATTTCAGCCACTTCACACTCTGTTTTCGCTTTAATCCAGGCAGAGCGCACTTCTTCCGCATTAAAAAGCCCCATTTCACCGAAGAAATCACCCGTATTCAGGTAGGCCACTACCATTTCGCGGCCATCTTCGTCTTCGATCAATACAGTAACAGAACCCTTTACCAGAAAATAAAGGGCATCGGACGGATCACCCGCATGCACCACCGTACTTTTTGCCGAGTACTTACGGCGATGACAGTGAGAAAGGAAATTATCAAGATCCAAAATCCTGTTAGGTGCTTCCATAGCCAGACCGACCCTCAAAAAGTTATAAAATGATGTGGCTATCTTAACTCTGTTAACGATAGCCATCATCCTAAGTGCAGCAATCGTAGCCGCAACCTACCCCAGATTCAGTAAAGTAATACCCAAACTTACAACAAGAGGCATTAACCTAGAAACCTCAGCTGGGTGCGAAAAAGATGTGCAAGATATTGGCGTGCATAGGAAATTTTCAAAATTCGTGCTCACCTTATTGGTGATGAGAACTTTTTAAAATTTTCTAGGTGCGGCAAGAGCTTGTGCAGAATTTCGTACTCCAACTGAGGTTTCTAGGTTTAAGAACAATACGAACTCAGCCTGCCAAGTCAGGCAACTACAAGCAGGCCTGTCCGCATCTGACACTAAGCATAGGTAGTGTGTCGCCACACAACTCATCTATACCGAGCAAAAGCACAACAACAATACAATAGTTCACACAGCGCGTAACAGTGTAATTACGAGTATACTGGGCTCCTGTTTACACACCAAAACAAGCACCTTAGGAAGCTGTAATGAAAGCAAGAATTAAATGGGTTGAAAACGTTGTTTTTATGGGTGAGTCAGGCAGCGGCCACTCCATTGTTATGGATGGCCCTGAAGACCACGGTGGGCGTAATGTTGGCGCACGCCCTATGGAAACATTGCTCATTGGCATGGGTGGCTGCGCCTCCTTCGACGTCGTGCATATTCTGAAAAAATCCCGCCAGGATGTCACCGACTGTGTCACTGAAATCGAGGCCGAACGTGCCGATGAAGTGCCTTCGGTATTTACAAAAATCCACTTAAAGTTTATTGTGCGCGGCCGAAATTTAAAGGAAAAACAAGTCGCGCGCGCCGTGGAGCTTTCCGCAGAAAAATACTGCTCCGCCTCTATTATGCTGAGCAGCGGCGGTGTTGAAATCAGCCACTCTTACGAGGTCATTGAAAACCCATGAGCGAACAGGCATCCAGACCCCCTAAACTTGCAGGTATGCGCCATGTGGCTTTGTTTGTAAAAGAGCTGGAAGCCTGCGAAAAGTTCTACACTAAGTTGCTGGGCATGGTGGTCGAGTGGCGGCCAGATAACGACAACATTTACCTCTGCGGCGGCTGCGATAACCTGGCTCTGCACCGCGCAGCCGAACAAGCGCCCATACAAAACCAACGGCTCGATCATATCGGCTTTATCATCGACAGCATTGAACAAGTCGACCAGTGGTATACGTTTTTAAAGGCACAAGGCGTAAAGATAGCAAAAGAGCCTCGCACACATCGTGATGGCGCACGTAGCTTCTATTGCTTCGACCCAGATGGCACCACGATACAACTCATTTTCCACCCACCCATTTCAGCGCACTGACTTAAGAAAGCCTGCTCGTTTTCTGGAAAAGCCATGACGAACTTTAGCAAAAAACTCAAACTGCATGGTTTTAACAACCTCACCAAAACCCTCACCGTTAATATTTACGACATCTGCTACGCAAAAACGCCGGAGCATAAAAGCCAATATATCGAATATATTGATGAAGTGTATAACGCCGAGAGATTAACGCAGATACTGACCAATATCACAAAAATCATCGGCGCTAATATTCTCAACATCGCCCATCAGGATTACGAACCCCAAGGCGCCAGCGTTACCATGCTTATTGCCGAGCATGAAGCGCCACCCGATGAATCCAAAACCAAAGAAGAACCTGGCCCCCTACCCGACGCCATTGTGGCCCATCTCGACAAAAGCCACATTACCGTACACACCTACCCAGAAAGCCACCCTGATGATGGCATTAGCACTTTCCGAGCGGACATCGAAATTTCCACCTGCGGGCTGATCTCCCCCCTGCGCGCCTTGAACTATTTAATTCACTGCTTCGATTCTGACATCGTTACCATGGATTACCACGTACGTGGTTTTACCCGCGATGTGGATGGCACCAAACATTTTATCGATCATGAAATCAGCTCTATTCAAAGCTACCTTTCGAAAGATACCCAAGAACTCTACAGCATGATTGATGTCAACGTTTATCAAGAGAACATTTTCCATACGAAAATGTTGCTGAAAAAATTCGAATCCAAAGACTACTTCTTTGGCGACACCCTCGACCACTATGACCCTAAAGAACATGCGGAAATAAGAAGAAGGCTACGCCAGGAAATGTTAGAAATTTTTTATGGCAGAAACATCACTGATGAAAGCAAACTGCCCCAACATACAGGGAGCTTTGAATAAGCGCCCTGTAGCAATACGCCGGTAAAACATAAAAACGCCATCTTCGGCAGGCAGTTTTCTTGCCCTTTATACCTTAAAAATAGACGCTCTTTTATTTAGTTCTTCAATTCCCTCCATCTGATTTTTACTCCCCTCTAAAATCTGAGTGGAACCATTAAATGCTGCAATGGCAAGCTCGTCAATTTTTGCCGTATTTGAACTGAGCTCATTACTGACCTGTGCGCTTTCCTCGGTCGCGCAAGCAATTTGATGATTCATGTCTTTAACTGTTTCTATTGAACCGCGAACAGCTAATAACACATGCTGGGTATTCTGCGTTTTTTCAAGCGTTTCGACGACTTGGCCTTGAGAGTTCTCAATTGTTTTATAAGCGGATTCAGCATCATTCTGGAAGACGGAAATAATTTTCTCAATTTCACCGGCTGACTCCTGGGTTCTCTGAGCCAAGGTTCTCACTTCGTCGGCAACAACAGCAAAACCTCTGCCATGCTCTCCTGCCCTAGCTGCTTCAATGGCTGCATTCAGCGCGAGCAGGTTTGTTTGATCTGCAACGCCTTTAATAACATCCAGAACGCTCGAAATAGTGTCACTGCTCGCATTTAACTTCCCTAGTATCTCGCCAACCCCCTGTATTTCATCGTTCAGCATCTCAACAGAGTTCACCGCTTCATTGACTTGCTTTCCTCCATTAAGAGCCTCTTCATCTGCCTTTTCAGCAGCCTCTACGGCCGCTGCTGTGCTACTGGCAATTTCATCGGCCGCTGCAGCCATCTCTTCTATTGCAGTTGCCAGTGCTGCAGCTTCGTCTCGCTGACTTTCCAAAGTCGATGTGCTTTCTCGACATACTTCATTCGATGACTCGTTAATCAATTGTAACGCTGACGAGGTTGAGCCAATATTACCGATAATAGAACGAAACTCACCGAACATCTCATTGATACTAACGGCCACTCTGCCAACCTCATCATCACAATAGATAGGCGCTTTCTTGGTAAGGTCTCTATTTTTTTGTGCATTTTCAATAAAATTTGCCAGGCCAGCTGCCTGCTTCGTTAAACCTGCCAAAACCGTCCAGCCGATATAGACCGCAGATAATAAACAAATAAGCGTCAAACCCAATTGAACATTACGGGCTTGCTCTATTTTGGTGATACGAGTTTCCAATAAGTTAGTCAATATGGGAGTGGTCTCATCAAGAAGTAGCAATACGTCAGATATCGACTTTGTTCCCAAGTCAAAAACATTGGCCCCAGTGGTACTAACTGAGTCAGATATAAGAATATTCTTCTCAACGGTATCGGTAAACTTCAAAATAGAGCTATCCACTTTTTTTTCAATAGCAAAAAGTTTCAATTTTAGTTGCTGATTCTGGGTTTCAGCGAAAGAGGTCTCCAAGCCTTTATCCAAATTGGCTAACAATTTATTAATATCGCCGATCAAACTATTAAGGTGCAACATCTCAGCCCTGCTCACCTCCTCTCTTACTGCGATACCCGCGGACATTCCGCGTGCCTTACCCAAGCTTTCTATAAGGTGAGGAATAGTCGTAATAGACATTTCTAACAGATAATGGGTATCTAGATCTGGATCCAATATAAGGTTTGAATGATTCCCTACATGTGTAATCAGAGACATCACCTCGGCAATAAGATCAGTATGCTTCGAAAAAGACTCCTCTGGAGATAAAGAAATATTCCCCTCAAGATTTTTCCATTTTTTCAAAATATCAGCGACGAAGGTGCCAGTTGAAAATTTAGTGCTATAGAGTCGATCTATTTCTTTCCAGCTTTTTATATTCTTATCAATTTCAAGTTCAACATCCCTCAACTTCCTTTTGAAGCTTATGTCTCCATTTAAATATGCGGCGTTCATGCCCCGATGCTTTGCAAAATTTTTCTGCAGAGGGTAGACATAATTGAGGTAGGTCATACCATCAAGTTCAAGCTCCGAAAAACGTAATTCACCATTCGTCTCAAGGAGAAAAAAATTGGTCAGAAAAATTAACGGTATTGCACTTATTACTGCAAGTAGTAAAAATTTCTTCCCTAGGCCTCTATTAAGAATCAATCCGCGCACTTTATACTCCAGAATTTGTTACGCCATGCTGAAATAACAAGTCTAGTCCATTCACTTTGCATTTCAATAAACTGAAGCTGACATAGCTGGGAAAGAAAAGTAGAGCCTTCTCAAAGTTCTTACTAGGCTCATTGTCCTGTCTTACGACGATAGCTAGAAGTGAAATCACCTTTGATACAAAGGTCTGAATATATAAAAAGAGGTAGAAGTGAATAGCGCTTATCATAATAAACCGCTCAGAGCTGAACAAAAATTAGACAGAAAAGCTCCAGCTAAGCAGGTATAGGCCTGTTCTGATTAATCCTGGGCGAAGCAGAAGGCCTGCCACTACAAGACATTACACCTTGTATTTAAAAGACTTAACTCCCAGGTTTTCTCATCCAGACTTGGTAAAAGGCTCCATAGTTTCGTTGCTTACAGTTCTATTGTTCCTTCAAGGTATTTTTTTGCCTTTCCCGCAATAAGGACTCGCGAGCCTAACAACTCACACTGGAGTTTTCCGCCACGTTCTGACAACTGAGCGGCAGATAGTTTGTTTCTCCCAAGCTCCTTTGCCCAGTATGGCGTCAACGCACAATGTGCGGAGCCCGTAACTGGGTCTTCATCGATGCCACAAGCTGGGGCAAAAAATCGACTTACAAAGTCTGATTTTTCACCTCGTGAGGTGGCAATGATACCTCTGCAAGCTAGCTCGCCTAGTACCTTAAAATCAGGCGCTAAAGATACAATATCTGATTCATTTTCATAGACTGCAATATAGTCGTCAGATTTCCAAACTTCTATTGGTTCTTTGCCAAATGCCCTGGTAATTTCAACTGGAATTTCACATTTAGAAATAGTGGCCACAGGGAAATTAAGCTCCATCAACTCCCCTTTTTTAGTCACTTCCAGTTCACCACTTTTTGAGTGAAAGGTGATCTTTTCAACTTGCGCGTCTAAGCCTTCAAATATGACATGGGCACTCGCCAAAGTAGCGTGACCGCATAGATTCACTTCAACCGTCGGTGTAAACCATCGAATGTGGTATTCGTCGCCTTCTTTTATGAAGAATGCAGTTTCAGACAGATTATTTTCTTGCGCGATTTTTTGTAAGAGCTCATCGGGCAACCATTTTTCTAAAGGAATGACTGCAGCAGGGTTCCCTTCAAATAAATTCTCAGCAAATGCATCAATTTGAAAAATAGATAATTTCAATTTTCTTCCTTGTAGGCTCAGTATTCGTTGTACAGTAACCCAGCACTTTTAAGGTGAGAACTACACCTATTTAGCTTCGAATTCTTCTAATGAAGTGATTAGCTCACCATTAAAGCTCTTTGTCAGTTTATAAAGACAGTGCAAATTAGAAACGGGCCTCATTGATCCTGATTCATAAAAAGAAGAATGGTAAAAACAATAATTGTCTCGATAAGCAACAAAGCTGCTAACAACAAACTCAATATCGTCACTTTTATTTGCCGCTTTGTGTTTACTCTTTAAACGCTCAAGTTGTTCATTTTCTTGCTCGTATGCATTATCCAGACAATTAATCAGCTCTCTATTACTGGCTGATTCTGAACACAAATTAGAAGGCTCTCCACTCACATTCTTGCATGATAAAAATACAAACAGAACACAAGCCACCATAACTATCTTATTCATTTGGCAGACTCTCCGTTAAATCTGTTTATTTCTCTTTCGCGCCTGTTTACTAGGTACCTTGTCAAATGCCTTTGCGTTGACATTCTTAAGAACAGTTGATTTTGAAAAGCTTCCCGAGCCAGCGCTTTAAACAAAGAAAACCAGAGCATTAAATTGATCTTGAGATAATGTTTGCGTTACCACTTGATGCGCTAACGACCCCGCCCTCCTACAAATAATAAACAGTGCCCGTCATCACCTTACTACTCGCCTGCATGCCTAATCGAACGGGTAGTGGTAATTGTGCCCCACCCGCTTCAAGTGCCGCTGTTGCATGGCTCAGTTCGTCCTGCCGCATTTGCTCTAAAATCGCCTTACTGCGTTCGTCATCTTCTGGGAGGCTATCCAAGTGGCTTTCTAAGTGTCTACAAACCTGGTTTTCTGTTTCTGCCACAAAGCCGAGGCTCCATTTGTCGCCGGCAATGCCTGCCAGTGCACCAATGGCGAAGGACATACCGTACCAGGCAGGGTTGAATATGCTGGGGCGGGCGTTTAATTCGTCGAGGCGCTCTTCACACCAGGCGAGGTGGTCCACTTCTTCTTCGGCGGCGTTTTCCATTGCTTGGCGGACATCGCCGAGTTTTGCGGTGAGTGCTTGCCCTTGGTAGAGGGCCTGGGCACAAACTTCGCCGGTGTGATCAATGCGCATTAGGCCAGCACTGTGTTTACGCTCGGTTTCATCCAGCTCTGCTTCAGCGCAGTTTTCCGCCGGTGACTCACGACCCGCTTTGTTCGCAGCTCGGGATAAGGTGCGTAGGGCGCGGTCGGCTTGACCAAGGAGGTTGTCCATTAATGAGTAGTGACGTGGCATAGCTTAGCTCTTTATTAGTTGGGAAATTTGGAAGGATGGAGAAGCGCTTAGCCCGGAGGCCAGCCCAACTGTCGCCCACCTAGAAGATGCAGGTGGATATGATAAACACTTTGCCCCCCATGGGGGTTGCAGTTAAATACGGTGCGGTAGCCGTCTTCGGCGAAACCCAGCTCTATGGCCAGTGACTTGGCTGCGAGGAAAAGGCTGCCCACCAGGTGCTCGTCCCCTTCTTCCAGGTCGTTAAGAGTGGAAATATGACGCTTGGGGATAATAAGAGCATGAGTGGGAGCTTGGGGGTTAATGTCCCGAAAGGCGATTACATCATCACTTTGAAAGATAATGTCGGCAGGTATCTCGCCTTCAGCAATTTTGCAAAAAAAACAGGTCATGGTTGGAGTCCTTGTGATGGTGGATCTACTCTGATTTGGCTATTAGGCACCAAAGCAAGATAAGCGTCAATTCCAGGTGCGGCCCAGTTCTAGGCTTCTATACTTAAACCTAAAAACAGCAACAGGGTCACGGAAGCTCGCCCGCCCTACGCCGGCTTTTAAGTTAAAACATTCCGCCAATTTTTCAGACAATATCCGAGTCCAAAGATGCCCGATTTACATGATCTGGAGCTGCTAATTCGCTCCAAAGTACCGCTGATTATTGTTGAAAGCCATGAGGAAAACCGCGTCAGCAGTTTGGTAACACGCTTGGGGGTAAGCCGAGGTTTACCGATTTTCGGCTGGAGCATTACCCAAGGCTTGCGCCGCATTGACTTTGATCTGGATCTCGATGAATTGGATAAAGAGCCACCCTCTTGTGACCCAGAGCTGGCTTTACGACAGGCGTTAAACAGTACGGAAGCGGGCATTTACCTCTTTTGTGACCTTCATCCTTTTCTCACCAATCAGCCCAAAGTCGTGCGCCTATTGAAGGAGATCGCGCTTAAACATGACAAAGTAGCCCACACGGTTATCTTGATGAGCCATGCGCTGGAGGCTCCCCCAGAGATTCGTCGTTACACGGCACACTTTAGTTTATCTCTTCCCAATGATGACCAGCTATACGCCATTATTCGCGAGGAGTCCCGACACTGGGCTAAACAAAATCGTGGCCAACGTATTCAAACAGATACCGCCACATTGAAGACCATCGTTAAAAATCTTCAAGGTTTAACCTACGCGGATGCCCGCAAGCTGATCCGCAAAACCATTTATGATGATGGTGCTATTACACATAGTGACATCTCCACCATCAACAAAGAGAAATTTCACTTAATGTCGCTGGATGGCGTACTCAGCCTGCAATACGATACCGCCAACTTTTCCGAAGTGGGAGGGCTTAGTAATCTGAAGGGCTGGCTGGAGCAGCGTCGCGTTATTATGACCAGCACAGAGGAGCACGAATCTCTGGATAAACCCAAAGGCATTCTATTGTTGGGAATCCAAGGGGGAGGAAAAAGTCTGGCTGCAAAGGCTGTTGCTGGGGTGTGGGGCTTACCATTACTGCGTTTGGATTTTGCTTCACTTTATAATAAATACGTTGGGGAAACGGAACGTAGCCTGCGTGATGCTCTGCAGCTGGCTGAACAAATGAGCCCCTGCGTGCTGTGGATGGATGAAATAGAAAAAGGCATTTCACCCGGTGATGACGATGGCGGTATTTCAAAACGTTTACTCGGCACCTTGCTGACATGGATGTCGGAAAGGGAAAAACCTGTTTTTATGGTGGCGACCGCCAATGATATCAGCAAGCTAGCACCAGAATTAATTCGCAAGGGCCGCTTCGATGAGATCTTTTTTGTTGACCTTCCCGACGAAAACACTCGCAAAGAGATTTTCACAATTCACCTGAATAAGCGTGACATTAATATCAACAATATTGATTGCGATTATCTTGCCGCCATTAGCGAGGATTATTCTGGCTCTGAGATCGAGCAGGTTATTGTATCAGCACTTTATAGCGTGGCATCTAAAAAAGAAGATTTAAATACTGAGCACCTTACTTTGGCATTAGAGAGCACAAGACCACTTGCCATTACCATGAAAGAAAATATTGATAAGCTGCGTAACTGGGCAGCTGAGCGCACTGTTTCTGCGAATTAATTACATTGGCATAAACTCTAACTTTAGCGCGCATGCGCATTTTAAAATATCTTTTATATGATGATCGTCGCACGCTACAGCCGACGATCAATATTCCCATTATTCGAATAATAATACTTATTTTTTACCTATTAGGTTCTCTCGCTCGGAACAACTCACTATTGAGTGCTTTTTATACAAGCAGCTCAAATATCTCGCTATTTCCATTTTTCTAGTATTTTTTACCCTCTCCTAAGCGTCTAACTTTTTGTTGTTGGTCACATTTCTGCTGTGCGCGCTCTCACAGAAAACACGCTATCTGGCAACCTTCGCCCACTTTGCCGACCATGTCTCATCGCAACCTGCCTGCTTACCTAGTCTCAACTTATCACTTCGTGTCACTCCCACGAATAAACAAGTTATGAATTACTGACTATCGAGGCAATACTTCCAATGTTTAAGAAATCGAAATGCACCTTAAAAAACGTAGTAACAACCTTGCTGTTTGCTTTCATTATCACAGGCTGCGGTGAACAAACTATAAATGAGAAGTCAGAAGAAATATTAGGTGAGGTATCAGAAGAAATATTAAACACCAATTCCGGGGATACACTCCAAAACCTTGGCAGCGTGGTTCTCTCTGGAAAAGCAATAAAGGGCGTGATCGAGAATGCTAATGTTTCCGTATACACCGTAAAACATGGGAAGATAAATAGTGAATTGCTCGCCACCGCTCATACCGATGCTAATGGTGAGTTTTCTGTAAGAATCCCCAGAAAGCATGCTCGTCGTTTATTATACCTAGAGCTTACCGCCAGCAACTCAGAATTAAGCCCTACAATGATGACTTGCGATGCATTTTCCGGTTGCGGGATAATCAATGGTGAAAGCATGCAGTTTGGCGATTCCTTCCCGTTAACAAGTGATTTTCTATTACGCAATGTCGTCAAACTGGAAGGCCATGAAGAATTCATGCCGGCGCACTTTTCACCATTAAGGCATATGGTAGTTGCTCAGGTTGAAGCCTCTTCGGATGGTTTTACTTGGAGTAGTGTAGACGCTGCGGGAAACCAGGTAGCCCAGTTATTCTCCTTAGAGACACCCGTTCACAAACTAACACCTGTTGATCTTACTGGTGATGCTGAAACACTTCATCTTGCTACTGATGAAGAAATTATTGCCGCTATTATTGATGCTTCATTTCTGAATATCGGAGAGTCTCCAAACTATAAGGCTGTCGAAGAAGTATTGAATGATTTAACCCAACAACAGGGTGTTCTGGAAGAAGGCGAAGGGGTGATCTCTGCTTCAGAAGTCAAACTCGCTGCCAGCTCTAATGTTCCCGATACGCTCATGCAAAGAACCTCCGTGGTGGACTACTTTAGTGCTGAAGAAGATGGCGGCGAAGAACCCCCCATGCAATATTCCCTTAACCTTGGAGTTAGTGGAGGTGGCAGTGTGAGCAACTCCGATAACAGTATTTATTGCGAACTTTCTTTATGTACATACGATCTTGTTGAAAACATTTCACTATCGCTAACGGCTACAGCACTGCAAGGCTACGAATTTGATCGCTGGGAAGGTTCCTGCTCGGCTAATACTTCCAACACTTGCGTTTTAAACATTAATGCGAATTCTCAAGTTACTGCCATTTTTAAAGAGATAGTGGTAGTGGAACCCACCTATTATTCTCTAAATATTGGTCTTTCAGGATCTGGAACAGTAAAAAATGCAGACAATAATATTAACTGTAACGGTGGTAGCTGCGTAAAAATGTTTGAAGAAGGAAGTAATCTGGTACTCAGCGCGCTTCCCTCTGAGGGTTTTGAATTTGATCACTGGGAAGTTCAGTGTATTGGCAGCACTGCCCCTAGCTGCTCGCTTACCATGAACAGTAACTTATCGGTGACCGCTGTATTCAAACAAAAGCCTGTATATTTTTCCCTTAGTATAAATGTTATTGGCAACGGCACGGTGCAAAATATATCAGATAGCATCACTTGTATCAGTACCACATGCACTCATAAACTATTACAAGGCACAAGCCTAACGCTGATGACGACGCCTGCAGCAGGATACGAATTTGATCACTGGGAATTAAGTTGCAATAACAGCACTTCTTCAGAGTGCGGTATCGCGATGAGTGACGATATTAGTGTTAAAGCAATTTTTGCTGAATCCGCTGCACAAATTGGTATGATCAATGTGAACTGGTCAGCACCGACTGAGCGCGAAGATGGCACTGCCTTGGCTTCCAGTGAAATAAAGCAGTACACGATTTATTATCGCGAAAGTCAGGATCAGCCTTACGCGGGGGCAACGTCATTGGTTGTCACAGATGATGGCAGTGGAAACGTACCCACTAGCTTAAGCATTGAAGGCTTGGAAAAAGGGAAGAGCTATTACTTAGCTGGGGTGACCATTGATACTAATGGCCTCACCAGCCAGCTTTCTAACGAAATAGTAAAAATAGTGCCATAAACATGAAGGCCGCACTGGACAATCATCCAGTGCGGCCTGTGTTTTTTCTAAAGTTTTTTACGTACTTTGTTATAGCCTTTCTTTAATTCATCACCGAGCAGCCTTGCCGCACTGATAATGTCTTCGCTGGCGTCAACCGCAGCCCCCTGAACACCCTTGGCTTTTACTTCCAGCTGCTGCATTTTTTTTTCCAGCTCTTCCCACTCATCTTCAAGTTCTTCTTTTCCCAAATGCAGTTTGAGTTGAATTTCATCTCTTTCCCGCTTTAGGTCTTCCGTCAACTTTTCAATGCTTTCTTTGATATCTTTCATGTCTTTCATTTCAATATTCCTTTCACACGATATCGTTTAGAACGTATTTTTATTTCAACTTATAAGCCCGGTAACAAGCCCTTTACGGGAGGCTTTCCCGAGCATAAGTTTATCGTATTTTTTTAGCAAGGCAATTTGCCCGACTGGCTTAATCTATATTCTGTCGTCCGTGTACAATGCGGTAGAGGGCGGGTAGAACCAATAGGGTCAGCAGGGTGGAGGAAACGATACCCCCTATTACCACCGTTGCCAGTGGTCGCTGCACTTCCGCTCCGATACCGGTGTTCAGCGCCATGGGAATAAAACCCAAACTGGCCACCATTGCCGTCATCAGAACCGGTCGAAGGCGAATCAGTGCGCCCTCGATAATGGCCTGCTCAAGGTTGCCTTGCTCATGCCACAATTGGCGGATAAAGGTCAGCATCACTAAGCCATTCAGCACCGCAATACCCGATAAGGCGATAAAGCCCACCCCGGCAGAAATGGACAGGGGAAGATCCCTTATCCATAACGCGAATACGCCACCTGTTAATGCCAGTGGCACCCCGCTAAAAATAATCAGAGCGTCCCTCAGGGTGCCAAACATCATAAGCAAAAGACCCAATATCACCAGCAAGGTGGCGGGCACCACAAGAGATAAACGCTTACTGGCAGATTCCAGCTGCTCGAAGGTGCCGCCATAATCCAGCCAATACCCTGCAGGCAGCTCTACGTCCTCAGCGATGCGTTGCTGTGCTTCGGCCACAAAGGAACCCAAGTCCCGGCCACGCACATTGGCGGTGACGACCACGCGACGCTTGCCGCTTTCTCGGCTGATCTGGTTTGGCCCTGGTGCCAGCTCCAGATCCGCCACTTCCGAGAGTGGCACGTAAGCGCCATTTGCCAAGGGGATCGGCAAACTCGCCAGTGCATGCAGGTTAGTACGCTGTACTTCTGGCAGGCGCACTACCATATCGAAGCGCCTATCTCCTTCGAAAATCAAACCTGCGGATTGCCCGCCGATAGCGGTGGCAAGCCAGTCTTGTAGTGCTCCGGCATCCAGGCCGTAACGCGCCAAGGCTGCGCGTTTAGGTTGCACCGATAACATAGGTAGGCCGCTCACCTGCTCAAGGCGGGCATCGGCGACCCCATCCAATTCTTCCAGCACATGAAGAATTTCTTCCCCTGATTCCAGCAGTTGCTCTAGGTCATCACCAAACACTTTTACACCCAAATCTGAACGTACGCCGGAAACTAATTCATTAAAGCGCATTTGAATCGGCTGGGTGAATTCGTAGTTATTGCCGGGTAACTTCGTTACAGCGCTTACCATTTCATCAACCAGTGCTTGCTTTGACATCTTCGGATCTGGCCATTCACTGCGCGGTTTCAAGATGACAAAGTTATCCGCCACACTGGGTGGCATGGGGTCGGTGGCCACTTCTGCTGTACCGATTTTGGCGAACACCTTGTCCACTTGAGGAAATTCTTTCAGCCGCTGCTCCAGAATGCTCTGCATGGATACGGCTTGATCCAGACCGGTGCCAGGGATACGCAATGCGTGCAGGGCAATATCCCCTTCGTCGAGCTGCGGAATAAATTCCGAGCCTAGCGTAGTGGCCAGCCAAGCACTCACCACCACCAGCAGCGTGGCGACACTCACCATAAGCCAGCGCAATTTCAGAGCGAAACCCAGTAGGCCTCGATAGATATTTTTCGCGCCGCGAATAACAAAACTCTCTTTCTCGCTGATTTTACCCTTCATAAAAATAGCTATGGCAGCAGGCACTAGAGTTAAGGACAGCACCGATGCAGCCACCAGAGCCATCACCACGGTGGCTGCCATGGGATGAAACATTTTCCCTTCCACCCCGGCAAGGGTAAATAAGGGCAGATACACGACGGTGATAATCCCGATACCAAAGAGACTGGGCCGAATCACTTCGTTAGTGGCCTCGTAAACCACCGCCAGGCGCTCTTTGAGATCAAGCGTTCGTCCCTTCTGTTGGGACTGCGCTTCGCTCAGTCTACGCACGGTGTTTTCCACAATAATCACCGCGCCATCCACGATCAAACCAAAGTCCAACGCCCCTAAACTCATCAGGTTGGCGGAAACGCCCACTTGCACCATGCCTGTTATGGTCGCCAGCATGGAGAGGGGAATCACCATGGCAGTGATCAAAGCAGCGCGTACATTTCCTAACAGGAAGAAAAGTACTGCCACCACCAATAGCGCGCCTTCCAGCAGGTTGGTTGCGACGGTATGAATGGTTTTATCTACGAGGGTAGTACGGTTATAAACAGCCTCGGCGACCACCCCTGCTGGCAGGGTTTTATTCACACTTTCGAGTTTCTCCGCTACCGCTTTTGCCACGGTGCGGGCGTTTTCTCCCACCAACATAAAGGCCGTGCCGAGAACGGTTTCCTCGCCATCACGGGTCGCGGCACCGGTACGCAGCTCCTTTCCAAGGGCCACTTCCGCCACTTCACTAAGAGGAACAGGAAAACCCGCGTGATGGGTCACCGTCACTTGTTTGATATCCGCAATATTACGCAGTTGGGCAGAGGAGCGAATCAACAGTTGTTGGCCATTGTGCTCTACATACCCAGCCCCGCGGTTTTGATTGTTGCGCTGCAGGGCGTCCACTACGTCTTCGAGGGAAACCTGATATTGCAGTAACTTTATCGGGTCGGGCGTAATATGGTACTGCTTGGCATAACCGCCAATGGTGTTAATTTCCGTCACACCTTTCACCAGCAAAAGCTGGGGTTTGATAATCCAGTCCTGAATTTCCCGCAGGGCGGTGGCATCATAGGGCGAGCCATCCTCCTGCATGGCCCCAGCTTGTGCTGACAGGGAATACATAAATACTTCACCCAGTCCCGTAGCAATGGGTCCCATTTCCGGCTCAAGCCCGCTGGGCAGTTGGCTTTTTATCTGCCCAAGCCGCTGACTCACGAGATTGCGGGCAAAATAGATATCCGTGCCCTCTTCAAACACCACCGTCACCTGGGAAAGACCATAACGAGACAGCGATCGGGTGTAATCCAGATTTGGCAGACCGGCGAGGGCATTTTCCACAATAAAGGAAATGCGCTGCTCTGCTTCCAAAGGGGAGTAGCCTGGGGCCTCGGTATTGATCTGCACTTGCACATTGGTGATGTCTGGTACGGCATCAATGGGTAATTGCTGATAGCTCCAAGCACCAATGGCAATTAATACCGCCATTAGTGACAGCACCAGCCAGCGTCGGTTAATTGAAAATTGAAGAATTTGCTTAATCATGTCGTCTCCACATTGATGTAGGTGTTAGTGATCATGTGAGGCGCCGGATTTCTCCAAGTCGGCCTTCAACAGATAGCTATTTTCAACGACATAACGGTCACCCAGGTTTAAACCCTCCAGAACCTCCGTTACTTCTCCATCGGTACGACCCAGAGTCAGTGGCCTGATTTCATAGGTATTCCCCACTTGAATAAAAGCCACCGTCCAATCACGAAAGTTTTGCAGAGCGCTGTTGGCCACCACAAGCGGGGCATTCACCACACCTACCACTACATCGGCACCCACCATAAGACCAAGGGGCCAGCGCTGTTCTTTATTGTCGAGTACCACCCGAGCGGTCGCTGCTAAAGCACTGCCTGAGCCGAGATTCACATGATCAATTTTCCCTGCTACCAAGGTGTCTCCGAGTTTCACCTCCACCGCTTGGCCAACTTTTACCCGCCGCACATCCGCTGGGAAAAGATTAAGCTCCAGCCAAACTTGCTGGTGATTAACAATGGTCATTAAGGGGCCTTCAGCCGCCAATTCACCGGGATTAAGAAAACGTTGCGTCACTGTGCCGCTGATGGGCGCTCGCAAGGGATAACGTTTTAAACTTTCGTTGGCCTCGACTTCCGCCACCACCTGGCCAGCTTTCACCTCGTCACCAACGCTAACATTGATCTTACGGATCAAGCCGGGAAAACGCGCCTGCACCAGGCTGATATTTTGAGGGTCTGCAATTAGGCGGCCATAGAGATGGCTCATCTGCTTCATGCTGCCTGCGCGGGCAACATCACTACGAACGCCGGCTTTCTCGGCGATCTCTGTGCTTATTTCCAAGCGACCTTCGTGGGAAGGGAAACTCCAGGCATATTTCTGCCCCTGGTAAACCGCTTCAACGGCTACATCAAAGGAATGCGGCTCTTCCACTACACCTGCGCCGAGCAAATAATCTTCGCGGGCTGAAAAGGAAAAGTCATCCACTTTGCCACCCAAGCGCATTAACGTAACACTCAGGCTCCAGTCTGCTGGCGCAATGATTTCTCCACCTACTGTCGCCCAAGCGCGATACTCAGGGGGCATACCCTTCTCGAAAATTGCTAGTTCTACTTCAAAATCACCCTTTGCTAATAAGCGCCCCCGATGTGGGCCTTTGCGGACTTCTTCAGCATGACCTTCGTGTTCATCTTCATAGCCACTGCTTGTTTCAGCCGCGACACTGTGAGAAAGAAGCGCAGTGGAAATAGAGACTACTAGCGCCAGGCTTAGTAAAAAAAAGTATTTTAAACTTGATGTCATGTTCATTATTTATTCCTTAATCTTTAAAAGATCTTCGCGGGCCTCCAGGGGCTCGGCGGTTAACTGTTCAATTTCAACTTGGTAAAAATGTGCTGACGCAGCAAGCTGAATCAGTGATTGCCGCGCAGCTAACAAATCCTGCTGTCCAGCCGCCCATTCCAAATAGCTATACCGCCCTCTTTCATAGGACTGTCCGGTTGCTTCCACCGCTTGCTCCAGTAGTGGAATCACCTGTGTTTCTAGGGTCTGCTTTGCTTCAATGGCGGCTTTGCGTTGCACGAAGGCATCAAATAATTGGGCGTAGAGTTGATGACTGGCGTGCTCCTGGTGAAGGCTCACTTCATCACGCTTCATTTCTGCTGCGCGAACAGCCGCTTGGTTACGCTGCCCAGCAAAAAGCGGCACGCTCACACCCGCGACCAAAGCAGCTTCTCCTGGCTCCTGAAACCGACGCGCCCCCACAGACCAGCGTATATCTCGGTGCGATGCTGAGCGGGCTAGGCGCAATTCAGCATTGCGCAAACGTTTTTCTGTCACCAACTCCAGCATCGAGGGGTTTTTCAAAGCGCGCTGATAGAAACTTTCCAGATCACCCGGCGTACCCACCTCGAAAAGCGAACCGGCAACGCGCTCAAAGTCCGGCTTAGTCACCCCCCAATGCAGGGATAAGGCAACCCGCAGCTGCTTTTTCTCGCTTTGCTTTTGTGCCGCATTGAGCCTTGTTTGAGCCAAGGTGGCACGCGCTTTTAGCAGCTCAGCCTCAGGGCTTGCGCCCGCTCTCACTCGCTGTCGCACAGCTTTGACACTTGCTTGGGCCAGCATTACGGCATCCTTTGCCAGCACCAACTCAGACTCCACCACCAGTAAATCAATATAATGACGGGCGACTGTTCCAAGCAGTTCCAGTGCATCAATACGCCGTTGTGCATCAAGGTGATCGAAGCGCTCACTGACAACGGACTGACGCGCCTTGCGCTTATCTCCCAACTCAAGCACCGATGAGAGAGAAAACGTCATCTCGGCGGCATCAAGACCTTCAAAAGGCCCCGTACCCAGCACGTTTCCCATCTCCAAACCTGCGGATAAAGCTGGCCGCAACTTGGCGGTTTCGACATCCGCCTTTAATACGGATTCGCGCAAGGTATACACCTGAAGTGAAGGGTGATGATCAAGACTTAGAGAAATCGCCTGCGCTAAGGTCAGCGTTCTAATCGGCGACGAAACAGTAGAATGCTCAGCATCCGCAAAGGAAACCGAAGTAAAAACAAATAACAGGCAAAACGCTGCCAAAGCACGCAACGGTAGATAGCGTTTTTTGCCACGCGACAAAAATAAGGGACGGCTCATAAAAGAGTCTCCTGAATAAAAATTTAAAACTAAGTAGTGAGCCCTGTAAGGGTTCAGGCTAGAAAGACTGGGGTCAAACGATGGGGGGACGGTAAAGAGGGGGAGGAAATGCAGAGCGCACACTGGTGGCCAAGTCAGACCGTTCGTGGGTAGAGGGGATTATTTCTACTGCTAAAGCAGAAAATGGCAGCGCCACTAGCTTAATGCCATGAAAATGACTATCACAAGCATGCTCTTCATCCTCTATATCCTGAGAGCTGCCAATATCAAAATCCATCATGGCAAAATCAATCTCGGTAAAACCAGGGTTCTCTCTATGGTGATGAACCCCATGATGATCCATACCTGAAAGATGCCGCGCAAAGTGCTGGGAGGATGATTCAAGTACCGGGTGGTGGTCCATCACTGCAAACACCGACTGCACCATCAGAAAACACAGCAGCAACCACACCCGCCACGGGTGGGTGGCCCGCGCTTTTCGAAAGTTGCTTAAGTGAAGAGGTTCAACCGGAAAGAACAAATTTTTTCCCTATTTGGTGGCGTACCTCCAACGATAACGCAATCCACATTAAGAAACTAGGGGGGCTTATTCAGTATGAAATGAGCCTGAAATAGACTCGAATATCGCTCGGAACCACAGCATGAAACGCTTATCAGACTGTTATAAAACGGACCTTCTTAGATAAGCACCATCGCTTCAGGTTTTAGGAAGCACGCAGAGAATGATTCCAGAAAAAACGTGAGTTTCATATGGCGTTAATTCCCATCAATTACTCCCTCATTCTTCCCTATACATAAGCGTTTGAATAAGCGCAAACTGCCTGTCCAG
>DFBZ01000162.1:1051-16688 GCA_002366835.1 Gammaproteobacteria bacterium UBA3067 | reverse complement strand
GAAGGCCGCTGGGGTCGGTCTCGTATTCATCAGGAATCCATGGAGCAAGACAAGCGCGGTCTTTTACACAGGGATCCGTTAGTGCGTGCAAAAATTCTACAATATCCACCACATCCTTATCAGTAAGTTCAACAATTCGATGCACATCATCAACATTGTTAATCCTGTTCTGCGCAAGCTGATCTAGAGCATACTGCGTATTAGTTTGCATATCTGTAGCCTGCACCGTTGAGTCCAGTTGTGAAAAGTCATAATTCGCTATTGAATCTGCCGGGTTCAGCATATGGCGAACCATACCTTCAAGGGTCGTATATCCACCTGCATGCCCCCAAGGCCCCGTTACTTCTACGTTTAGCAATGTTGAAGTTCTGAATTTATACATGTCAGCCACATTATTGCTTTCTCTGAACCGACCGAAATCGTCATTAGACAGAGTGCCGTTATCGTTGCCCTTACCGCGACCAATTTGTGGTGTTGCCAGAACATGAAATTTTTCATCCGTAAAGAAGTCGCCAGAATGGCAAGAGGCGCAGTTGGCACCACCGTTTTCAATCGAGCTAAAAAACAAAATTCCGCCTCGCTTAGCAGATTGACTAATTGCGTGTTTATCACCCTCTAAAAATTTTCTCCAGGGTGAATTAACAAATACCATTGAGCGCTCATACTCACCTATCGCTTCTGCAATGCGGCTATAGTTAACTAAGCTATCGCCAAATGCATCATTAAACTCATCTTCCCAATCACTGCTTAATTTTTCAACCAGCTTGTTGCGCACAGTCTCATTGGAATCATCCGGCGCGCTAAAACCACGCATCTCCTCAGGAGAAGTAACGGGAAAGCGTGACTGAGCTGCGGTTAAATTAGAACCCGAGTCGGGATCGGCTACGCCAAATGCTGAATCGGGTGTTCGGATACCAAAACCATCATCTCCATTGGCACCCACTGTTTTCCCCAGGCTTTCTACACGTCCATCATGAAATAAAACCTGATCCCATAAGCCAATATTAAAAACTGTTGGTGCGTTTCTTGGGACAGTTGGGCCTCCATCGTACTCTCCACCCACGGCGCTTTCGGAATGATAGCGGCCAGGCCCTAGTAGATCAGGATCCTCTGCACCTGTACCAATGGATAAGGATAGGTTGTCTCCGCCACCCAAAGAGGGATGATGGCAAGTCACGCAGGCTGAATCATTGTCACCTCCAAGCCCTTTGGTAAAAAATAATTTCTTTCCCAGTTTCGCTTTAGGGTCATTAATAGAAGGTAGAGTTCTATTTTTAGTTGGATCACCCGTTAAGCCTTTAGCACTGGCTAAGGCCAATAATTTTTTTCCGCTACAGCCACGATTTACGAATGCTTTTTTATTTCCTGGTATATTGTTGCCGTTGTTTTGATTTAGGAGATTATTTATACTTTCTACGTCGCGGTTACTATTTTTTGATGAGCAAGCATTTGCAAACTGGGCGTCTTGTGGTGGGTTTTTATGAGGAGTGCCTGCCAGAGATATGGATGCAGGAAAAATAAATAGTAAATAAAGTAAAATTACGGGCGCTGATTTTTTGATATCCATGACAAATACCTATCACATTATAAAATACTGATGTTAGCATAGTAGGCTTTTGGTTAAACTGATGTCAATGCGACATATTGCCACATCTCGAAATTGATTCTGGACTGGTAAACGTTTCGTAGCCATCCGTAAAATAACGAATATATTTTCGTGTTTGCATTTTCTAAATTGTTCCATTGCATGGAGTGAGATTTTAAAGCCAAGCGAGCGTTATTCAGGGATGATATTTTGGATTATGCTTTACCCGACCTGCGGATGGGATAAATAATCTAACAAGCAAGAGCTTGTCTGTTTGGGTGCGCTAACGGTGGCGCCAGGTGGGAGTTCCACTTCTGTGTGTGGAATTTTAAAAGCTGTAGAGTCCAATATTGGTGTCTTTATCCTGGCAGTACTCAGTTAACGAAGAGTGTGCCAGGGAGCCCTGGGTCGTCTCAATTCCCAGCGCTGACTTGTTGCACCCCTTGGCCTTACTAAAACTAAAAACACCAACTTCAGCATCCATATCGGAATATTTGTTGAACGATTACTCACATTGAGTGCAAACAATAAACAATAACGCCATGGTTTTATCCAATACCCCTCAAAAAGATGACATCAGTGGATAATAGATGGCCATACTGCAGGAGAAAAAAGCACTCGCCATAAAGCGGTACGTTAGTGGGATAATATTCTGAATGAATAAATTGGCAGTAGCTGTTATCGGGATCGCAATCAAGAAGCTATGCAATGCGACATGAAATAACGAAAGCGAAACAGAATCAATGGCGCCACTAAACAGAGTAATAAACACCAAGTGACGCATTACCCACAGTGGGTTAAAATATAGCATCGCCAGCAAGGTTCGGTGCAGCGAACGTTTCCAAGGTTGTCGTAACACCAGCAAATTTTTATGCTTACCCTCGCTGCTTTTCAGATTTTTTTCCTGAGCTTTATGGTTTTGAGTTCTTTTATCTACCCATCGAAAATAGTAGGGGATTTCAGCACCATAAATCAACGCACCTACGAAACTCATACCGATCAATCGCAGTAAAACAAATTCTCCTGACAGCAGTGCAGCGATCGTATCTCCCACACCATAAATCAGCATGCCAGTGATAATATCTTTACGTTGATAGATTTTACTAAAGGGGATCAACAGCTGGCTCTGTTTGAAAATCAGGATAGAGGGCTAGCAATACGCGCTCAGGGCTTATGGGTAATTGATAGTTAATCGATGCCTCACCAGTATAAGAACGAATGGCATCGGTCACCGCAAAGTAAGTCCCCAAACCCAATAAAAATGGTGGTTCACCAATAGCCTTGGCGCTAAAAGGTCCGTTGGGATTACTTTTTGAGGATATAAATTCAACCGAAATTTCTGGTGAATGTAATAAGTCAGGGATTTTGTAGGTCGCAAAACTATCCGTAAGCAATGTACCGTTATCATCCCACGCTATTTCCTCCATGGTTGCATAACCCACACCCTGCACCAAGCCACCTTCCATTTGCCCTTGGTCAATCACGGGGTCAAGAGACTCTCCCAAGTCATACACGACATCGATATGATCAATTTTATAAACACCAAGAAGGCTGTCGAGCGTGCATTCAATCGCACTAACACCATAAACATGATAAGAAAAAGGTTTGCCTTGCTCTTTGACTCTATCAAAATAAAGATCGGGCGTTGCATAAAAGCACTGTTCTGACAAGCTTATACGCTCTAGATAAGCTGTATTGATCAGCGTGTCCCACGCTATCAACGATGTTGACGTTTCAGCGTCGGTAAATACACCTTCTTTCAATAGCGTATTTTCATAGCTGGTATTAAGTCGTTGGGCAGCAAAATGGAGTAATCGGTTTTTCAAGTTCTCACAAGCATGCATGAGAGCCATGCCACTTAAATCACCACCTACACTTGCTGCAGTGGGCGGCATATTGGCAGTTTTGCTGCTATTGGTATAATCCACTCGAATTTTATCGATAGAAAGCGTAAAAACTCGGGCAGCGATAACACGCATTTTTTCTGTGACCCCTTGCCCCATTTCAACCGCACTAATTGCTAAACCAATGCTGCCATCTGTGTATATATTCACATTCACACTGGCCTGGTTTAAATGTGTCGCGGTAAAAGAAATACCAAAACACAATGGTGTTAGCGCTAGTGCCTTTTTATATCGAGCAGCGGTTTTATTTTCCGTTTCAATATCCGAAAAACGCTGGGCTAAACATTTGTCGTCCCATAGGCGTTGCCAGCACTGTTGTAATGCATCCGTTTTTACGGTCATGCCATAATCAAAGGTATAACCCGGTGTGAGTAGGTTTTTATGCTGAATTTTCCAGCGATGCATTTTCATTGTATGTGCAAGATGATCAATAGCGCTTTCCAATGCGAAAATCGCTTGGGGTGCACCAAACCCACGAAAAGCAGTATTTGACGGATGGTGTGTGCGACAACTAAGCGCATTCACAGTAACATTAGGGATAGCATAAGCATTTGTTGCGTGAAATAACGTTCGCTCCAATATCGCAGTGGACAAGTCTGCTACTGCACCACCATCTTGTAGAAACCTTACTTCGTAAGCAAGCAAGTGCCCTTGTTTATCCGCCGCCAAACGATAATGTGCACTATAGGGGTGACGCTTACCTGTCCAGCGCATATCTTCTTGGCGATTCAGCACTAACTTTACCGGCCGCCGCGAAATATGTGCCCCCAATGCGGCCATTAGTGCCCAAGGTTTGGCTTGTTCTTCTTTGCCACCAAAGGCACCACCCAAACGAGGCACTTCTACTTCCACCGCATTCATTGCCAACCCTAAAACTCGCGCAGTAAATTTCTGCACCGCACTCGGGCTTTGACTGGCACAAAATAATTTTATTCGATTGTCATCCGACGGGATTGCTAGCGCCGCTTGCGTTTCAAAATACAGATGCTCTTGGGCGTGGGTATCGACATCACCTTCTACTATCCAGGGGGCATCTTTAAATACACTCGCTGTATCCCCTTTTTGAAAGCATCGCGGCTCACCAAACGTACTGCCTGCCCGATAAGCCGTGCGGGCATCTAATATCGGTTCTGTAACCTCATAAGACAAGGTCACACACGATGCCCCATGGCGTGCTTGCGAGGGAGTTTCCGCCAACACTAATGCTACTGGCTTTCCGATAAAGCGTAATTGTTTTTCTGCCAGCAACTGTTCATCAGGGACAATTTCACCAATTTGATTATCTCCTGGTATATCAATCGCAGAAATAACCGACACCACGCCTGGTTGTAATTTGGCTTGTTGGCTATCAATGGCCAGCAGTGTTCCATTTGCAATGGGAGAGCTTACAACGGCAGCAAACAAACAATGTTCAGGAACCGGAAGGTCATCAACATATTGTGATCGCCCCGTAACATGGCGATAGCTCTCACGCTCCGTCACTATTGCCTCCGTGAAGCTCAGCAAGGTTGTGCCATTGGGCTAATACCAATTGATTAGCCAGTAATCGTCGATAGTTTGCACTACCACGTTGATCAGATATTGGCGACAAATATTCTTGTAAAGACTGATTCAAATAGTGTGATATTTTTTCCGCACTGTTATTAATATCATTAATACATAAGCCAACCATCGCCTTTTCTATAGTTGGCAGCCGCACAGGGATAGGTGATGCACCTCCCACCACAAGCAGGGCTCGTTTAACTATTCCATTTTCCAATTGCCAACTGGCTGCACAATTCACCACGGCAATATCCGTAGTTCCACGACGACTGACTTTATCAAATGTAACATGCACCTTTGGCGTCCCTTCACACGAGTCGATCTGCGATAGCGGAATCTCAACCCACTGAATAATTTCACCAGGCTTTAAAACTGTTTGTTTGAAGCCAATAAAAAAATCGTTTATAGAAACTGATTGTAGGTTAGTACAAACAGTTGCATCGAGAGCCATCAAAAATGTAATGCCATCGCCTATGGGTGAGGCATTCGCTAAATTCCCACCTAGCGTTGCTTGATTGCGCACCGGCAAGGATGCAAATAGATGATTAAATTTCTTAAAAGCCGAAAATTTTCCAGCCACTTCTAGTGCTTCTGCTATTTGTTGGATCGGAACGCAGGCATTAAGTATTAGTGAGTTTTGTGTTTCTTTAAAAACAAGCTCATCGTTATCAGTCTTGCAGACTTCATTTTTTGCCCACATAGAAACTGGTTGATGCAAATAGCGATCAGTTCCACCACCCAATATTTTATTGGAGGCTTCAAGCAGCAATGGCATTGTGGAAAACTGAGGAAATAACTCAAGATCAATTAATGTTTGCAGACGATCTCTACTCGCCATAAGCGCTTCAGCATAGACACTCACAATCTCCGCAATAGCACGCCGTTGTCCCATATAGCCGGTGCAACGGCACAAGTTACCATTGATCCAGTGCTCACCTTCTTCGATGGTTAGTGCCTTCCCATTTAACAACCAGTTCAGCGCGCCCATCGTCAAACCAGGTGAGCAAAAACCACATTGACTAGCACCGTTATCCGCCAATATTTTTTGGAGTTGGCTTAAGCTATTCGTTGAATAATTCCGCAAGCCTTCAATGGTAATCAGATGATGATTTTCAATATCCTGAACACGCGACAGGCAACTTGTCTGAGCGCGATAACGCAGCACGTCTGCTTGAGAATGGTCACTAAGCAATACCTGACACGACCCACAATCACCTTCTCGACATGCTGCTTTTGTTCCCGTCAGGTGCAAATGATCACGTAAATAATCAATGAGCAGCCAGGGCTTATCAGGAATAATTTGAACTTCGCCGTTTAACCAAAACCGCCTATTTACGCTGTCGTTATTGTAGAAGTTATCGCTCATCAATGTTTACTCATAGCGGACTCAGACACCTCATTTGAATCAACACCCAGTGAGCAAAACTTAAAGCGATTGCCATCAAATAAACCTTTATCACTTAGTTTTAATTCCGGTATCACAAGCAAGGCCATAAACGATAATGTCATAAAGGGTGCGTGTAACGAACTACCCATTTGCTGGGCGCAATCATTTAATCGTCGGTAAGCAGGCCCAACAATGTTCGCGGGGTGGTCACTCATTAAACCCGCCACGGGTAAAGGCAAGCTATCAAGCCCGCGGATACTTGCCGTTGCTAAGCCACCTTTATGTTGAATTACTTCATTGACCGCTTTTTCAAGCCATTCTGGTGATGTTCCCACCGCGACTATGTTATGGGAATCATGGGCTACGCTGCTAGCGATCGCGCCTTCTAATAATCCAAACCCTTTGACCAAAGCCACCACGGGGGGTACTGAGTGATAACGATTTGTCACCGTGAGAAAAAGCACATCATTATCGAGATCGGCCTCTACCATGCCATTCTTTTCAGGCATCGGAAAAATTTGCTGGCGCGTTAGCAATTGCCCATCATGGGCCACAATAACACGGCACGGTAAGCCTGGGTGTGGCAAACGTAAGGTCTCAACCGTGACAGCTTCTGCCATAAAATTATTCAGGCACTCTGGGGGGTGATGAGGCAGTAAACAACCCTCGTTCTTTACCACCTGCTTACCATTTATCCATGCTGATGTAATATAAAAGTCATTAAGATCTCGAACCAATATTGCATCAAATGTATCACCCACCTGTAACAGCCCTAACGATATTCCATAATGTGTAACGGGATTAAAGGTGGCTGCTCGCAATACATTAAATAGGGAATGCCCTAACAACAATGCTCTTATTACCTGTTCCCGAATATGGCTTTCCAGCAGGTCATCCGGATGTTTATCATCACTGCATAACATCACGCTATCAGGATGACTGGAAAGCAATGGATGCGGCACCGGAAAGTCTTTAGCGGCGGAGCCTTCTCGAATGAGTATCGACATTCCTACAGCCAATTTATCATGGGCTTCCTGTAAACTCGTACATTCATGATCTGTCGTAATACCGGCGCTGGCATACTTAGCAGCGGCATCACCTTTGAGGCCAGGGGCATGGCCATCAATAGGCAAATCCATCGCTTTTGCCGCTGCAATTTTTTTCATAAGCTCAGGGTCATTGTTTAATACGCCAGGAAAGTTCATCACTTCTGACAGATAACCTGCATCCCCCGATGCAAACAATTGATGTATGTCCTGAACATTGACTGTAGCGCCAGCCGTTTCAAATGGCGTAGCAGGTACACAAGAAGGTGCCCCAAAGAGAATTTTAAATGGCGTTAACGCCGAGCGCCGCTGCATTAATTGCAAGCCCTCGGCACCTAACACATTGGCGATTTCATGGGGGGCAGATACCGACGCCAAGGTACCTTTCTCTAACGCTGCGAAAGCAAACTCATCGGGCATTAACATCGAGCTTTCAATGTGCACGTGGGCATCCACAAAACCCGGCAAAAGGTAGGGCTGGCTTGGTTGTTCGTCTCCAAGCACATCAATAGCGACAATTCGTCCCTTATCTATGCTTACTTCACCATAAAAAAGGAATTCTGCTACTACATCCACCACATTAGCGCGTTGCTTTTCCATGTCCGTCGCTCGTATTTGTCTATTTAGGTGTATACATAGTAATTGTACTCCTAAAGCGCAGTATGAAGTCTGTTTAACGCGTGAGGTTAGATCAGACTAGCGAGAAATTCAGAGAACAAAAATGGGGGCAGCCATTAGAAAACTCCGTTCAGGTCTTGCAATCATATATCGGCATGAATTTTTGTTATTACTACCTGATTGACTGTCGATTAATGAGCGCTAAACCAGTCAGGAATTGCTAGGGCGGGGAGCGCTACACACCCAAATCTTAGAGAACAAGCCATCGAAGTAGAGTGTTTGTTCCTGCTGTGTCTCGTGTTTGATTGCAAGACCTGAGATTTTCCAAGGGTTTGGAATGACGCGTATACAGGGTGTGGCTCAGGCAGTAAAAAACTCGGGGAAGGCGCCACGTGATGATAAGAGGTTAAGTAAGGCTATAGAAGGGCACCTCTAAAAATTACCTTTTTACCCGATAGCGGTGTCAGCTCCGTACTCAACTCCTCATGTAGCCCTTGTACACTCGGCTTTGGCTTTCTGCATCAATTTACGACGTAAGCCATTAGTTTTATTGGCATAAATAGGGATGACAGCCTAAAAGCATAATGCCCACTATGCGGACAAAAGGAAAATTATTAACATTAACCCGCTGGTCACTTGCTTCACTACCTGAGAGCCCTATAATTACGCCGCCGAACTTGACTGATTAGTCGGATTGGAATTCTACTGACTTAGCCACCTAGGGCGCCGTTTAAGGTACCTAAAGTCTGCCCCGTGAGCACAGCGAATGCCTTGGGCACTTTTAGTAAAATCGTGCTCAACGTACCCGAAGCGTTTCACAGGGTAGGACTTGCTCATTTACTATAAGGAAAGAGACGCGTGTAAACTCGGTTTTGACATCCTGCGTTGCTCTACCTCCCTCGCCCATGGAGTCGTCCGTATTTTCGCTTAATTTCACCTTGTATCTGGTGCAACTCAGCGGGTTTCAGCCACCTGCCAGGCCTAGATATCGTTTAAACTCAGGCTACGGCGTTTATGTGGCTTCTTGTATGGCCGACGAAACCCCAAAAATGTGGAAAAAATAGAAACGTCCCCTCTATACGGATTTTAAAAATGGCGTACAAGCGAAATATATTTGGCAAAGCAGCCCCAGCTCTATCTGTTTTATTCGTTGTTTTATTGGCACCTTGTGATTTCGCGACAGCAGAAAACGATGATAATCTCGGTACAGTGGTTAATGTCCCTGTCGGTAGCACTTCTCCCGGTATAAAAGTGCGCGTCCGACCAGAAAAGGCAGTAAGGCGTGCCGGTATTGCGATGCAGAAGTATGACTACAGCTGCGGTTCGGCCGCTTTAACAACCCTTATAGACATCACGACAGGATTAAAGCTGGATGAAGAAAAAGTAATAGAAGGATTACTTATTCATGGTGAAACGGAAAAGATTAAGGAAGGTAGGCGTTTCTCTCTTCTCGATATGAAGTTATACATGGAAACACTTGGCATTGAAGGAAGCGGATATTCGGCATCGATCGACGACCTTCCAGATATCAGGGCCCCGGCAATTGTATCTATCGTAATTAAAGGTTTCAGGCACTTTGTTGTATACAAAGGGCTGGTGAATGGTCATGTTATTCTGGCAGATCCCGCATATGGAAACATGACAGTATCCATCGATAAATTCAACAAGCTATGGAAACAGAAAATATTTTTTGTAGTGAATAGTTCAGCACACATGCCAATCCAACAGATATCACTCGACAAGGAAGCATTACGTTTTGTAAATGAAGATGCTTTTCTCAGCGACGTACTGAACTCGAAAACCGGACAGACTATTCAGCTTAATGCGAGACGCAGGGCGTTTACCCTGCGACATTCCGGCATTTACCCCCACAGTTTCAAATAACTATAATTTTAATCAGGAGTTTGCAGGATGTTTAGATGTATGCATGTTGAATCCGTGTACGTTTTCATTATTTTATCACTATCGTGCGCTACGGCAGCGACTGCTGAAAATCTTAGTAAAGAGCAGCAGTCCATAAAAGAACTGCTATTACCGAAGAAGGGCGAGAACACAAGCGAAGAAAATATCAAAGAATTATTCAGCAAAGCTGATGATAATTACTCCCTACTCCCGAAGGGAGACTTTTCGGCATCAATGAATATCGATTATTCCTATTTTGAGGCGGCACAACAAACGACGGTAATTCTTGATGGAAGGTTTACAATATTGGATATTGTCTTTGATAGCGAGCGGACTCTTTCCACCTCAGTTGGATTGGATTACGGCATTACCAACAATGTTAACGTTGGCTTATCGCTTCCCTATTACATCAAAAATAACGAACAAGCCGGTATTACTAGCCACGATGTCGGCGATACTCAAGTGTCTGCCCGCTGGCAACCCACCCCGAGCGAGTCAGGAAAACTCACCTCTCTCGTATTTATTTCAGCAAGCATTCCAACAGGCCAAAGCCCTTATGAAACTGACCTTGAAGGCAAAAGGCTGGCAACGGGGCAGGGGTTTCCAAGCATCGTTATTGGAGCGAACTTTTTCAAGGTACTTGACCCTCTAATTGGCTTCGGGAGCGTTTCATATACCCATAATATGGGTGCCGATGATATTCGGCAGCTAAGAACGTTTTTTCTTGGTGAGAACACTATTCCTGGGGCGTTGACGGACGTAGATGCCGGAGACAGCTTTTCAGTCGCACTAGGGCTATCCTACTCCATTACGTATGATTTCACGCTGTCGATGCAGTATCAGCATTCTATAACGGATAGCTCAACCTTCACATGGGAGTATGCAACTGAAAAAGAAGGGATTATAGAAGAAAAAATTAAAAGCATCCCGTTTGATTCAGGAGTTGCAAAGGTAACTGCGGGATGGAAAGGTGAAAATGACAAATACATGAATGTACATTTCACAATGCCAATGACTCCAGGCCAACCTGACATAATTATAGGTATAAGCTTTCCACTTAAATAGCATCGTTATTATTGCCACCGCAACCAGAATGCCTAGCATAGGCAATTGGCCGACGGGTCAATTGATCCGGCTTTTAGCCATAATCCGAAGCCACCAGCTTTAGCTGGTGGCTTATTTATAGATAACACGTTTAGCAACTGCATGACCAACAGCCAAACGAACTCCTGTTTCAACCAGAACAACTTGTGTCAGGTTAGATAATTGGACTCTCCGCACTCATAGCAGATACTCTGCTAAAGTCGTTTAGATGATGATAGGTGGAGACTTGGATTCCATTAGAAACTGATGCCGAGCTATTTTTATGTAAAACCGGCATGTGTGGAAGAGTTAAAACCCTGTCCCTGGTAGTCGGCAAAAATATTAAGCAGAATTAAATGTTTTTGAAAATTTCTTAGTCGGTAATCTAGTTTTGCGTTTGCCCTAAGGGTGCTGCCCGATTGACTGCCTATTAATGAATAACAAAGCGGTCAGGAATTGCTAGGGCAGGAAGCGCTATACATTCAACCCTGAGAGAATAGGCCATCGAAGTAGGGCGATTGTTCCTGCTGTGTATAGTGTTTGATCGCAAGACGTGCCCCAATCTGTGTGCCTTCTGCTCCTCTCCTGATAAAAAGCACTTTTTGTACGCGAAAAGCTGCATGCCAGGCCTAGGAAGTCTTTCTGGTATACTCCGCCGCTATTTCAACAGCACAAAGATTGCAAGGCGGCCTTCCTTAACATGCGAACTCTTTACCCGGTAAATCGACCCACCCACCTCATACTTGCCACAGTCTTATTATGTTTACCCCTAAAGAGCTTTGCGGGGCCCTTTCAACTTAGCGGTCAGTCGACGGTTAATACACTCGAAACGGTCTATCAAGAATCCATCAAGCCTACCAGCGCCCAAAGCATTGAAGTTAGCGAGGCATCTGCGGCTGTCTCCGCTAAAAGCGTGCGCAGCACCTATGATGAATCAACTCGTCCCACCGCTGACCTTTCTTCAAAAGTTAGTGAACAAACCAGCCCTTATACAGAAGACGCTGTTGCTGCCACCTCGCAATTTAGTAATGACAGCACCGAGCGTTCCGCCCAGCTTTCGACGGACGCCAGCGAGGCCACCAGCCAAACCAGCGAAGAAACAGCACAACGCACTACAGCCATAGCAGAACCCGTTATTGAGGCAACGTATCGAGAGTCTACGCAACCGAGCGTTAAGGCCAGCGAACAAAGCACCGATAAAAGCGTGGACTCCAGCGTCGCCATGGGAAAGCAAACCACCAAGGCCTCAAACAAAAGCAGCGAAGCCACCACAAACACCAGCGAACGCAGTACAGAAATCACCACGCCCCTGATGGAGGCCACCTACAGGGAATCCACCCTTCCCACGGCACAGGCAACAACCCGAGGCAGTAGACGAAGCGCCGAGGTGGCAAAACAATCAAGCGAACAAAGCACCCGCGTCACTGATAAAACCACTGAGGTGTCCATAGAAAGCAGCGAACAATCCACTGAGTTCACGGCCCCCATCATACAAAGCACCTACGATGCGAGCACCAAGTTAACGGAGAATACCGAAGCAATCACAGACCAAAGCACAGAGCTTTCCACCGAAACCACTGACAAAAGTACCGAAGTCACCGAGCCCGCCTCAAAAGCGACGTCAGAGAAAGTAATCAAACCCGCAATGCAGATGAGCACAGATACCAGCAATGCCAGCAGCGAACTCAGCGAGCAGGCTTCGGCGCAATCCACTGAGATAACCGAACCCATTCTTGATGCCTCTTACCAGAACCTTACAAAGCCTGTCGCCGAGGCCAGCACCAAAACCAGTAACAAAAGCTCAGACGTTTCTGCGGAAACATCAGAAGCCACACCAGCACTCGCTCGTGCAACGGGCGAGCAAAGCACCATCGCAGGTAGAAAAACCTTGGATGCCTCAGTAAATTCCAGCGTCATCCTGGATGCGACACTGGAAAAGACCATTCAAATCACCTGGAGAAACTATGAGATGTCACAATTAGACCCCGACACCTCCGATCAACTCATTCGCGAAGCCTATGCCTTTCATGGTCACACTCTGCGCTTTTTTGCCGCTGAACTTCATGTGCCGGAAATGCTTCTAGCGAAAACCATCATTAACGCTAGCCCCACTGCCCCGACCCGTAATGAATTACAGCGACTAATGCACTATGTGATTCCTGAGTTAAGAAAAAGCACCTCATTTTCCCCCCCGTCTTAATTGCAATGTCTTATAGCGGAGCATCTCAGCAACTTACTCTCTTGAAAAACACCGCTATCGTTTTCCTGTTTGTTATTCTCCTGATAGCGCCTGTTCTCAGCTCTGGGAAGAGCACCTCAACCTCCGTCGACGCAAGCACACTGATAGAGGACATACGCTTTTACAACCCTATCACCGGTCGGCTTATCAATATGGGGGAGATCACAGAAGAAACTGTGACTGGTTTTGAGTTACTTTACGCGACACCGGGAACAGGCGATATTTCCGAGGTGGCCGGTCATTTAATGTTGCGCATAAAATTAGACAATAAGCCCCAATTAGAATCGAACCAGGAAGAAAATTCCAACAACGAAAACCATAACGATATAGTTGTTTCCTTTCTTGCCGACACCAGAGAATTTCAACCTACCGCCAGCGCCGAAACAAACTCTACAAAACAGTGCAAAAAAAACTGGTTTAACCTGGTGGGCGGCAACCAAGATGATTTAAATCCCATGCACTCCATTACACAATCCCTAAAAGGACTAAGCGGAGGATTAGATACCCGTATGGAGGTGCAATCACTGGCCTATACGCTAAAAGTGTACACCATTGAAGAAGATCGAAATCTATTACGCTATAAATTAAAACTCTCACCCCAACAGCGCATCAATTTATTAGGGCACCTTGCCTATCTCAAGCATCACCACAAAGCAGACTACTACTTCTTTAGTCAAAATTGTGCATCAATTTTAGTTTCTGTTTTAGGTAAAGGAATAGACAGCGAAGAAATTGAACGCTTCCATCCGATTGTTTCAGCCCCAAATTCATTGGTTGCTCTACTGGTAAGAAAAGGGTTAGCAGAACCGATCACCCCAGGTTTTTACAGCTATAGAAAAAAAGGCTACTTGGCAAAAAATGTTTTCAAACAAAAATTATCCGAATTAAAACAAACCCACCCCAATGTAAAGTGGCCTGCGAACTCTGCACTAGAAAGCACACGCACATCCACACGAAGAAATGTCATCAAAAATATTGCACAGGTATATCAAAGCGACCCAAGGCTTTATCAACAAACCTACGAACTAGCCACATGGGCGCAAGAAGCAGAATTAGCCTATAGTCACAAAGACCTCGTATGTGAACAATACACCAGCCTCGTTAGTGCGGATGCGCGCATTTTTCAACAGCAACTACTTAAGAATTTAAGCAACAATCCAAGCAAAAATCCCATTAAAAGCATAAGAAAGGATCGTGAACTAGATAGTCTTGGCGGCTATTTGGAACGTAAGAATTATTTTTCCGGCATACCTCACACCAAAGTGCTTTCCTATTCACTGGGATTAATAGAACAACATAACAGAAATAAAACTACTGAAAATATCAAGCAAGATAAGGCATACGGCCTTCTCTTTAACGGCGCTTTATTTCGTCAAGAAATGGGCAGCCCATCAAGCCTCGCCATGCAACGCACCAGTCGAGTGACGCTGGGCCAAATATCTTTTAAATTAGACGATAAAGAAAACGACCTTTCCTTGGAAAACCTAAACGTATTAAAACTCAGCAAGTTTCGTGATCAACTCGGAAGAACACAAGGATTTTGGCACGGCTCCAGCGCCGTCGGGTTCGGCCTCTCATTACTGAATATCGAATACAATGATGAACAGAAAATGATAGATAACCGCATTGCTGGCGCAGAACTTCTGTTTGGTTTATTTTCAAGTGAATTCAACAACCACTACCTTTACGCCGCGAGCGGCATTAACTTAGATTGGCAAAAACTGCCCTCAGTGGGCAAAGGCAGCTACGACACAAGCGCTGGTGTAAGGCCCATTGCTGGCCTCTATGGCTTAATCACACTCCAGAAAAAAAGAAGATTACAGCTACGCAGCCAAGTTGAATTTAGCCCCGGCCTAGGGCAAGAACTTAGCAGCACCCTAAGAGCAAACGCAAAGCTAGATTACCGACTGGGATATTTCAAAAGGCATTTAATTTTGCTTAATATTTTTGCCGACTATCAGAGACATAAATTCAACTCTTCTGAATATTCCGACTTTACAGAAAAACAGTTTGGTATCAGCTTCGAATGGAATCATTTGTAGTCAAGAAGGGCCAAAGTGCATAACAATTTAAGCTCTCAAGAGAGCCATGTGTTTAGCTATTAATTGGGCTAGAGTTTCGTAAGCAAGTACGCTTATAGGCATTAGGATGATTTCGATTATTCTGGCGCTTGTGAAATGTTTTTTGCATTACAAAATGAATATCAAAAATATCTAATGCGAAGTCGCCAAACTTCTGCGAAATATAATCAAAGAAACAATAAAAAATACCAAGCCAATAAAGGTGATCGCTAAAAAGTGTGGCCATACAATCTCTAAACCAGCACCCCGA
>DFBZ01000162.1:0-974 GCA_002366835.1 Gammaproteobacteria bacterium UBA3067 | reverse complement strand
CATCATTAACAAACCCAGCTGGGGCATGGTACGGGCAATAGTGCCGAGGAAAATACCCAGTGAGGTAGTAGAAAAAAGCAATAAAGCGGTGGCAAATAAAAGCAGGGGTACTGAGCCAGCGATAGGCATCTTTAATACACCCTCGATAACAAAATGCAGTGATAGCGCTGTTGCCACTAATACCACCAGACCCATTGCCCAGATTTTTGAAATCATAATTTCAGCAGGGGTTAAGGGCATTACCAATAGGTGCTCTAAAGTGCCGTGTTCCCGTTCTCGTATGAGTGCTGCGCCGGTGAGGATGACTGAAAGCATGGTGATAATGTTGATAAGTTCTATCACGCTGCCAAACCATTCGGAGGTTAAGGACGGGTTGAAGCGCATGCGAATGGCGACTTTAATGGGTAAGTCTAGCTCTGTGCGATAACCTCTTAGGTATTCGTTAATTTCTGCGTTGATAATATTTTGAATATAACTGGCACCAATAAAAGCCTGTGTCATTTGAGTAGCGTCGACATTGACTTGCAGTGCTGGTTGCTTTCCAGCAAGGGTATCACGATGAAAGTGGGGGGGAATATTCAGCACAAAAGTGTATTTCCCTCCATCCATATCTGGGTCAATATCATCAAGATTAATGGCGTCCGGCGTTCTAAAGTTCGGCGGGTAGAATGCGTTTATTAGTCGTGATGAAAGGGGGGAGTGATCTTCATCCACAACAGCAATAGGTGCATTGTTGAGTTTTTGCGAGGCCGCTTTACCGGCAACAAAAATCATTATGCTGAATGCAGCGATGATAAATATAAACAGCACAGGGTCACGATACAGGCTGCGTAACTCCTTAATACCCAGGTTGTAAATATTGCTTAATTTAGCCAGCATTATTTCTCCTGCTTCTTTAGTAGTAAAATGCTCAAGATGGTGAGAACGGGGATAAACCCCAAAAGCGCTAAGAGCTGGCTGTGTAAATCAGCAAA
>DFBZ01000145.1 GCA_002366835.1 Gammaproteobacteria bacterium UBA3067 | reverse complement strand
GTGGGCGTTGTTTTCGTCCAGAGTGGATAACTTTTCTACCAACGCATTGGCAATATGCAAGCCATTTTCTGGTGACAACCAAACATGGGGATCTAACTCAGCGTCTTTATGGTGATCATGGTGGAGCCCCCCCGCCAGCGAACGCAGGACTAAATGCTGAATAGTGGGCAAGGTACTTAAATTCAACTGCTGTGACGCTGCTTTGTCAGTCATCATCTTGACGAGATAAGGCTCCATTTCTGGCCCCAGCCACAACACCAAATTGGCCTGCTTTATCCTTTTAAGGTCGGAGATTTTCAAAGCAAAATCATGGGGAGTCATACCCGGTGGCAATAGAGATGACGACTCTGGAATAACGCCCTGTGTTATTTGAGAAACAATAAGTTGCAGTGGTTTTATAGTGGCAAGCACCCTTACCTCGCTGGCAAGGGCAGCAGCTGAGCTAGCCCATAGAGGAAGGATAAATAGAAGGGATCTATAGAATTGGCGCTTAAGCATTAATCAAACTCTTCAATATTGACGCGGCCTTTTTAAGGCGCAAAGTGTTATATTATAACATTACAGATTTATCAAATGCGAACCGTCACACCCATGCCCAAACTTGCAAGTAATCCGTTTAAAAAACACCAACATAGCCAGTGTATTCGTGATGCACTGCACAGTGCAGAAGGGCTGTGCAAGAAAAATGGCTTTCGCCTTAGCAATGTAAGAAAGCGGGTTCTGGAACTTATCTGGGAAAGCCACCAGGCACTGGGTGCTTACGCTATCCTAGAACAACTCGGGAAAGAGGGAGTTAAGCCCGCACCACCTACTGTCTACCGAGCGCTGGATTTTCTATTGGAAGCCGGACTCGTGCATCGCATTAATTCCCTCAACGCCTACATTGGCTGCAACCACCCTAAAGATAGTCACCACGGCTCTTATTTTCTGATCTGCCAACATTGCCACATCGTGGCGGAAATCCATGACAAACGCATCGATGAAGAAGTCGCTTCACTCGCAGAGCGGGAGAGATTTTCAATCTCCGAAAGGGCTCTGGAAATCAGCGGCACCTGCCAGCACTGCCAGGAGACACAACATGCCCGATAGCCTACTTCGCTTAGAGGATGTGTCCTTAAACTTTGGCGACAAGCCTATTCTTGAGCATGTGTCTCTGTCACTGGAGAGGGGAGAAATCACCACTTTGATTGGCCCCAACGGTGCGGGGAAATCGAGTTTGGTACGCATAGCCCTTGGCCTGCTTAAACCAAGCCAGGGTTTGCTTGTTCGACAGAATGCCTTGCGCTTTGGCTATATGCCGCAAAAGCTGCTGATTGACGACTCACTGCCCTTAACTGTGCTGCGTTTTTTACAGCTCGCCCACCGTAGCAACAAAAGCGAGGCTTTGCGCACCCTCGCAATGGTCGAAGGGGAACACCTTGCAGGCCAGGCCGTCCAAAAGCTTTCCGGCGGTGAGTTCCAACGCGTTTTACTGGCCCGAGCAATATTACGCAAACCCGACCTACTGGTTCTTGATGAGCCGGTGCAAGGCGTGGATATGAGCGGTCAGCGCGAACTTTACCGGCTGATCACTCAGGTGAGGAATGAGTTCCATTGTGGCGTATTGATGGTTTCTCACGATCTTCACCTGGTGATGAAACAAACCGATCATGTTATCTGTTTAAACCGCCATGTCTGCTGCGCTGGGCTACCAGAGAGTATCAGCACTCATCCCGCTTACCTGCAGCTTTTTGGTCAGCCCGAAGAGAGCGAGCTGGCGGTTTATACCCACCACCATGACCATCAACATGGCTTGTCCGGTGAGCCTTGTTCGTCTGAAAATAGTCACTCGCACGCTGGAGAAAAGAAATGATGGAGTTATTGCTACCCTCACTGCTTGGCGGTATCGGTGTTGCACTTGTGGCTGGGCCACTGGGTTCATTTCTGGTGTGGCGACGCATGGCTTATTTTGGCGACACCTTATCCCACTCAGCACTACTGGGTGTAGCCCTAGGTTATGCACTGGAGCTGAATATTAATATGACGGTTATCGTTGTCTGCCTTAGTATGGCATTAGGCTTAGTGGCTCTTCAGCAACAACGTTATATCGCCAACGATACCGTACTAGGCATTCTGGCCCATAGCAGCTTGGCATTAGGCTTGGTGGTGGTGAGCTTGCTCAATGATAGCCGTCTCAACCTTTCGGGCTTTTTATTTGGTGATTTGCTTTCGGTAACAAGGGAAGACCTCATCGCTATTTACACGGGAAGCACCGTCGTCTTGATCACACTGATATTGCTTTGGCGTCCCTTATTGGCCATTACGCTGCATGAAGAATTGGCACAAGTGGAAGGGGTAAAGGTTTTTTGGGTTCGACTCGCATTAATGCTTATTATTGCGCTAGTGATTGCAACCGCCATGAAAATTGTCGGTATTTTGCTGATCACCGCCTTGATGCTCATCCCCGCGGCCAGCGCCCGCCGCTGGGCCAGCTCGCCGGAAACGATGGCGATACTGGCAAGTTTACTGGGCATGCTC
>DFBZ01000007.1 GCA_002366835.1 Gammaproteobacteria bacterium UBA3067 | reverse complement strand
GCTGTATCGCGGGCTTAGAAAAAAGCGCGTTGGGCTATCTAAAGGTGGGGCAGGATTATTGGCAGAAGGATGGTTTTGTTTTACCCCCCCACAAACGACCTGTGGGTTATGTATTCCAGGAAAGTAATCTTTTTCAACATTTGAGCGTGGAAGAAAACCTGCGCTATGGTCAAAAGAGAACACCAAAAGCCCAGCAAAGAATTGATTTTGACGAAGCTGTGGGGCTATTGGGCATTGGTGAATTATTAAAACGCCACCCTGCTCAGCTTTCAGGGGGGCAGAAACAGCGGGTCGCCATTGCACGCGCTCTGCTGACGACACCACAGTTATTATTGATGGATGAACCTTTGGCCAGCTTGGATATTATCAGTAAGGCGGAAATCCTGCCCTATCTTGAGCGCTTACATGACGAGCTAAGTATTCCCATCATTTATGTTAGCCATGCGCCGGATGAGGTGGTGCGTATTGCTGATCGCCTTGTACTGATGCAAAAGGGGCGCGTCGTCGCTGAAGATGAAATCAACCGTATGTTAACCCGCAGTGATTTACCCTTGGCTCACCTTGAGGAGGCCTGTGCGGTTATCAACGGCAAGGTGCTTAAGCATGATAGGGATTTCCACCTCACTTACCTCAGTGTTCCCGGTGGTACTGTTGCGGTATCGTATCGATATTTGCCGATAGACCATCTGGTGCGCGTTAGGATTCTTGCTCGTGATGTAAGCCTTGCATTAAACCCAGGGGAAGGCTCTAGTATCACCAATGTTTTTCCCGTCAGGATTTTAGCCATTGATGAAATGAACGACCCCGCCAAGGCACTTATTTCACTGGATATGGGTGGGGAACATATTCTTGCCAATATTACTCGGCGCTCAGTGCATAAGTTGGGTATTGAAAAAGATAAAATCTTATACGCCCATGTGAAAAGCGTTGCTTTGATGAGCTAAGATTAACTGTATTCGCGAACCCATTTATTGCGCGAAGGGGCGTTTAAGTTGAATAGTCTAATCGCGAGCTTAAAAGTTGTTGGAAACATCCTGTAGGTTGGGTTAAACGAAGTGAAACCCAACATTAGTGCCGGAATTAAAGCGATATAGCGTAATTCAAGGTTGTTGGGTTTCACTTCGTTTAACCCAACCTACGCATTGCTAGGCATTGCACCACCTGGGATTTGTAGGTTATTGATCGGGGAATATAGATGCCGAAACCGGAGTTAAATACTTACCAGCCCATCACCGATCTAACAAAGGGCACGGTTACTTTTCGTTTTGACTCGAGGGAGCTTTTATCAATCTGCTCAAGCACATCTATTAAGGCACTCATTTCCCGATTAGCGCGGCCGATAATGTATGAATAATCTAATCGCGAGCTTAAAAATTGTCGAAAACCATCCTGTAGGTTGGGTTAAACGAAGTGAAACCCAACATTTGTGCCGGAATTAAAGCGATATAGCGTAATTCAACGTTGTTGGGTTTCACTTCGTTCTACCCAACCTACGCATTGCTAGGCATTGCACCACCTGGGATTTGTAGGTTATTGATCGGGGAATATAGATGCCGAAACCGGAGTTAAATACTTACCAGCCCATAACCGTTCTGACAAAAGGCACGGTTACTTTTCGTTTTGACTCGAGGGAGCTTTTATCAATCTGCTCAAGCACATCTATTAGTGCGCTCATTTCCCGATTAGCGCGGCCGATAATGTATTGCAGCACTTCATCACTAAGGGCAAAGCCCCGGTTTAAAGCGCGCATTTTTAGAATCTGCTTTTTATCTTCATCGCTGGCTGCCTGGAGAGTGTAGCGCACGGCTGCGTTAAGTCTTGATTGCAAATCAGCGATGGAAAAATTTATTTCCGAAGGCGCACTGCTTGCTGCAAACAGCAAACGCCCTCCGCTGTCGAACACGCGGTTATAGAGATGGAAAAGCGCTTCTTCCCAGACTTTGTTTTGTGCAATCAAATTCACATCATCGACGCAAACGAAGTCTATTTTTTCAAGGCCATCCAGCACTGCTGGGGAGATGTTCACAAGTTCGGCAAGTGGCAAATAAATAAATGCCTGATCGTTCACTTCTAACTCACGACATGCTGCTTGTAAAAGATGAGATCGGCCACTGCCCTGGGGGCCACATAAATAAAGAAAGCCATTTCCATCGCGCTGAATCCACTGTTTTACGCTATGCACAACGAGTGAATTTTCGCCGCTAAAATAATTATCAAAGCTATATTCATCGCGCAAAGAAATACCAAGAACTTCCTGCTTGGGAGGTGTACTCATAACTCTTTTTCCACAGGCTCCACCTGCTCTTGCTCTGTCTCTTCAACGACTTGAGATAAACCGTATAGATCACTGGCTAGATATCTCTGATGCGCCGTGCGAATAAGAACCATCACCACCGCCGCCATGGGTAGCGCAAGCAGCATACCGGTGAAACCAAACAGTTGGCCACCCGCTAAAATTGCAAAGATAACCGCAACAGGATGCAAGCCAATGCGGTCACCAACAAGTAAGGGGGTGAACACCATGCCTTCCAGCATTTGGCCTACGCTAAAGACACCAAGTACCATAATCAGATGGAGCATATCGCCATATTGAAAAAAGGCGATAGCGGTCGCGATGACCAAACCCACCATAAAACCAAGGTAGGGAATAATACTGGCCAAACCGGCAACCAAACCAATCAGCAAAGCGAAATCCAAACCCACTATCCAGAGGCCTATGGCGTAACTACAACCCAGTAGAAACATGACAAAAAGCTGACCGCGAATAAAGGCGCCGAGCACTTCATCGCACTCCTTAACGATGTTTGTAATATTTTTTTCCATATTGCGCGGTAAAAGTTTAGCGATTTTTTCGATCAGGTGGTCCCAATCTCGAAGAAGGTAAAAGGTCACAACAGGAATCAGCACTAAGTTGCCAATCAGTGCAAAAATCGCCAAGCCAGAACGCGTAAGCTGTCCCACAGCGGTTTGCAGGTATTCGCCAACATAATTCCAGGCAGTAATAATGACTTCATGCAGATTTTCTTTTAAGGCAGATATGCTGACGCCTGTTTTCTGCTCAAACCAGGGTAATACCTTGTTATTAAACCATTCGAGAATTGCAGGTAGTTTTTCATGCAACAGCTGTATTTGATCACCCAGAAGAGGAACAAGAATCAATATACTGGCAGCAAGCAGTAGGGTGAAAACAAAAAAGATAGCCACCACAGCAAGTATGCGACTCATGCCCTTATCTTCGAGTTTATCCACCAAGGGGTCGAGCACGTACGCCAGAGCAGCTCCCGCAACAAAGGGGCTTAAAATCGGCGCTAATAGGTATACCAGGCCAACTATCAGCAAAGCCCCGCCTAAGAGCCATACCCTTTGAGGTTCAGTCCTGGTCATTTTTTCTACCTTGTAGCGGTGTGCTCAACGCGTAAACATAGCGGCACGGGTTCTGTTTAATGGCCATTTAATAATCCAGCAATCGATAGTGCATTATTATTTCAGACTCACCTTCCGGCAAGGGTTCTTCAGAAAACTTTCTGCTTTTACTAATTGCTTTTTGAAGGCGCGCAAGCTCTGTGCGCAAGGATAAGTTAAAGACAACCTGGTCTTGCTGAATGCTAGCCAGGCTAACACTTTCTACGATATCCATTGTTTGAAAAAAGCGCTCAAGCTCAGCGAATTGTTGCAAGTTATCAACCCCGTAAATCACTATCGGCAATAATGCGCCATTTCCTGAGGCCGACGATACTGCATAACGCTCAGCGAGAGCGTCTGCAGCAAAATTAATCGCTTCAGGCAGAACATCTATAACATGCCCTGTTTTCTTTTCTGCCCAGGAATTTTCGTTCTCTGATAATAACACCCACCTGCTCTCGCTTTGATCCCCTTGAATAAAAGTGCGTCCCACAAGGATATTTTGACTGCCATAACGTGTGCTGGCGAGTTTCACTTTATCAAAAAAGAAACCCCAAATATCTCGTGTTTCGAGACTTGCACTGTCTTGTAAATCGAGCAAGGGAAAGATAAGGGGTACACCTCTCAGCGAGGCTTGTTGAGAAAAAATAGTTTGTAAAT
>DFBZ01000093.1:4383-4640 GCA_002366835.1 Gammaproteobacteria bacterium UBA3067 | reverse complement strand
GTCTTCCGCGCAGCCGCTGCCATCGGCGATGCCCAAGATTTTTGCGTTGTCACCGTATTCGCGATGCAAAATTTTTATTTCGTTCCCGGCTACATCGCCATCGGGTCCGCCGGTGATTTTAATGGAGAAGGGCTGCTGCCTTGGGTCGATACCGAGATTGAGCAAGCCGACCTCAAGAAACACGGTCACGCCTTCACTGGTGACACCATACTGTTTGTGGTTAATGCCCGCATTGGGCTTTGAGCTCATAAAGGCGC
>DFBZ01000093.1:0-4345 GCA_002366835.1 Gammaproteobacteria bacterium UBA3067 | reverse complement strand
TTTTCGTCGGGGCCCAGGAATAAGAGTTCAGGGGCGCTGTAATAATCGATTCGAGGCGTGTCCAAATTTTTATTATCGAGGATTAAATCAAGCAAGCTGTTGATGAACGATTTGCCACAGCGCATGGTGTGCGCACCAGGCTTCACCAATATCACACCTTTTGACCCACCTTCTGGAATGTCTTTGTTTTTCAACTGCTGGGCATACGCCAGCCCGTAAACTTCATCAAAAAGACGGGAAAGCTCAACACCGTATTGTTCGATACCCGACGGTTGTACGATGCGTACACCGCCACGGGCAATATCCTGAAAACGAACGTGAAAACCGTCGAAGGCTTTACCGTGAACAAAAAATACGCCAAAGGCCTGTTGCGGGCGTGTTGCCGAAACAAAGAGTTCGGGCGACAGGCGAAAGGCGAGGGCGTAACGCGTTGTGCAGTGAACATTGCTTTTTAGCGTGGCCTCAACGATGTCGATGAGCAGATTCAAAATGTCCGAGTCGTTGTTATCGGCTACTTTGTTGGCAATGGAATGTCTGGTTTGCTTAATGAGAGCATCGCTGTTTGTTCGGCCATTTGGGCTAAATTTCAATAAGAATGCTTCGCAGATTGCCTGTGCAAGAGCTGGTTCGGAAAGAGCGGATTCTTTGATAAGCTCTTTCGATAGCAATGCCTTTTTGTCACTGGCGATGATTTGATGCGCGAGGTGGCACAAAGCAATCAGTACCTCGGCGTGATCCAAGGGCCAATCGGATTGGGATAAACTCAGGTCGAGTACTGATTTATCTAAATACGGCAGTCTTGTCATTCCGGTGATAAAGGAGCGCATCACCTCCTCACTCTGCTGGGAGTTACCGATGTTATTGAGTTGTATTTGCAGAACTACTAAGGCGGTTTGTGCCGGCGTATTCGGCGTAAAATTTTCCAAAAAAGCTTCACGAATATCACAGTTAAAGCGGCTGAAATAACGGCAAAGTCGTTTGAATAGGTCAGTGGAGTTAACCTGACCTGCAGCGTAAGCGATGTAATACAAACCGTCGGAGTGGGGCACAAAGCTCATGTGTGTCGCGGAATCGAGACTCCCTCGCACCTTGTTCACCAATTGAAAATGAGCGGCCACGTCATGGCATTCAAACTGCTTTAAGTAGTGCTCGTTCGCGCTATTGATAAACTCACTGATGTGAACGTCATTGTGTGCAGGCGCTTCAGTCTGTGACCGTTCGCTTAAATACGTCGAGATTTGTGAGGCTTTCTCCGCTCGATCTACAGCGTTCTTGCTGGTGGTGTGAGCATCGTTATAATCGAATATATCGATGACGAGGCTGTTGTCGTGGGTGGTATAGGCGCGTGCGAGCTGAATGCTTTTATCAAGGGGTAATTGTTCGAGAATATCGCTGAGCAAGCCCGAGTAGCTGTCAAACTGGATGAAAGTTTGTTGAGATCCGTCGTGGTTGACGAGTGCAATGCGCTCTTGGTTCCCAGAGGTGTGGGCGGTGACGAGTGCGGCGAGATGTTGTTGTATCGTTTCTTCATCGTTGGACTCGAAATACGATTTTGGCATCTCTCTCAAAAAATGTGCAAGCACTTCGTCGATGGCGGTTTCGACCTGGTTGAGTAGTTTTGTCTTGTAGCTTTCCAATGCGACGTTTTTCTCATTGACCTTGAACATGTCTTCCACGAACCTCTCCAAGCAATCGTTAGCGTTACCAGAAATATCGGCAGAAAGAATCATAGCTTAAAAACAGCGATGGCATCCGGTGACTTTCAAACCAGTTGTCGCGTTTATTTCCACGGTTTTTACTAATTCTATCTTTTCTTTTTAGGGGTTTATATTAAAGGGGGCAGAGTCGTTGATCTTTCAGGCCAAGTGTTTAGCCAATACAGTCAAGGACAAAAAATATGAGTAGACTCTGCTAGCAACGTTAATATTTTAGTCTAAATATACTAATTTTAACGAACAGTAATACAGCCATGGGTATAGAAAATGATCCGTGCCCGAAAAGAATTAATCGCCGTTGAGGATACGCCGTTTTACCACTGTATATCTTGCCGCGTCCGTCGTGCTTTTCTTTGTGGTGAGGATTGTCAGAGAAGTCAAAGGGGGCAGAGTAATTGCTTATTCAGGCTGCCCTATTTAGGTGGGCAGGGGTGCCCCCGTGAGAATTGTTTAGAGAGAATTCCCCAAATAAATATGTCATGGCTATGAAACCATCGGGGCTGATTATTTAATCGTTAAGCGGCCGGTTCGCGCTACGACCACCTTTTTTTCCATCGCCAAGTTTGTTCCCGACAAGGTGAATGTGCCATTTTGGAGTGACCCCAGTGTCATACCGTCCGACTGGAATTGGATCACTTTCTTGCCCCCGAAGTTAATGCTGCCAGCATGAGTATTCAAAGGTGTTGCACGAATTCCCAGATCGGCCCAGGTGATTGCGGTGGGTTCGGTGGTTCCCCGGTAGCTAATGAATTGTGCGGCGCTACCTCTGTTAACAATTTTTAGGCAGCTAAGCCCGTCGTTTGACAGGCAGCCGGAGACATTGCTGCCTTCGGTGATGGCAAGCGAGCGGGCTTCTTGCAGGGTGCTATAGATGGTATTCGCAGAGGCACTGATGCGGCGCTTATTCAGTAGGTTAATAAAGCTGGGGGTCGCCATTGCCGCTAGAATGGTGGCGATGGCGAGGGTAATAATGGCTTCAATCAGGGTGAAACCCTTCTGTTTAACAATACCTGTTTGCATCAACTTGCCTTGGTGGTGAGTTCTCATTGAAGGGCATCTCTAAAAATTGCCTTTTTACCCGATAGCGGCGTCAGCTCCGTACTCAACTCCTCATGTAGCCCTTGTACACTGCGGGTTTCCGTGCGGTGCTTCCTTGCTCTCGAATAAAAATTCTAATTTTTGGAGATGCCCTGAAGGCAGTTTCTTATAAACAGGAATTATGTTCAACTGACATACTTCACAGAATTAATAAGGTAGTTAAATAAACAGGATGGTGGATTTTTTAGTCGTTGGCGGCGGCATTATTGGTTTACTCCTTACGCGAAAACTGGCGGAGCAAGGTGCGTCGGTGATGCTGATGGATAAACAGGCGCTGGGTCAGGAATCTTCCTGGGCGGGAGGGGGAATTCTATCTCCCATGTATCCGTGGCGTTACCCTGATGCCCTTAATCACTTGGTTGACTGGCGCGCTGAAAACTTTCAACAGCTTGCGCGTTCCCTGCTGGAAGAAACCGGCATCGATCCAGAGGTGTCTCTTGGTGGGGTGAATATGCTCAATGTGGCGGATGAACAGGATGCCTTAGATTGGGCTCAGGCTGGTGTGGGTGCAGGTAGCGGTTTGGTAAAAACACGGGTTGCTGATTTTCTTGAAAATGAACCCTTGTTTCGCCAAACAGAAAACGTTGACTCTGTGTTGACCTTGCCCTTTGTCGGTAATGTGCGAAACCCCCGTTTACTGCAGGCTCTGAAAAAGAGTTTACAACAGCGGGGAAATGTTCAGATCAAAGAGGGCTGTGAAGCACTTTCCTTTGTCAAAAAGCAAGAACGTATCACTGGCATTGAGACGACACAAGGCGTTTTTTCGGCTGAAGAGATCATCGTTGCCGCAGGTGCCTGGAGTGGTGATTTGCTTACCAAGCTGGATGTGCAAGTTTCGGTGTCGCCAGTAAAAGGGCAAATGCTGTTGATCAAAGCGGAACCTGGGCTGTTGGCAAGTGTTGTTCTGGCAGAGGGCTGTTATTTGATTCCGAGGAGAGATGGTCGAATCTTAGTGGGAAGCACCGTGGAACATTGCGGTTATGATAAAACCACGACGGAAGATGCCCGCGATAAGTTGCTGGCCGCCGCTTATCGGGTCGCTCCCATCTTAAAAAACTATCCACTGGAAAAGCAGTGGGCGGGTTTGCGTCCCTCGTCGCCAGAAAGCATTCCCTATATTGGACGAATTGCCGGTTGGCAGGGAGTCAGCGTATGCGCTGGGCACTTCCGTAACGGCGTCGTAACTGCGCCGTTTTCAGTGGATAGCTTGGTTCGCCAGCTAATGCCCACTTAGTTCGGAGTTAAATGCTTCGCTGAATAGTGGTCTTCATTCTTACTGATCTTGATCCAGGCCTAATTTTTTTAAACGATAGCGCAGAGATCGAAAGCTCATACCGAGCTTTTTGGCGGCAGCAGTGCGATTCCATCTGGTCTCTTCCAGGGCTTTCAAAATGGCTTGTCGCTCAATGGCAACGAGATGATCCTCCAGCGATTCGCCATCCGTTAATTCCTCTTCTTGCGACACTTCAGTAGTAAAGGACGATGGAGCTTTGGGGCCGCTATTATTTTGCCCGCCCAGCAGTGAATCAGGA
>DFBZ01000153.1 GCA_002366835.1 Gammaproteobacteria bacterium UBA3067 | reverse complement strand
GGTGTGATCCAGGAAGGCGAAGTGTTATCCAAAGAAGAAATTCAGGATTTAATTTTACGCCCTGGGTTTTCCACCGCCGATAAGGTGAGTGACTTATCCGGCCGTGGTGTTGGGTTGGATGTTGTAAAACAGAATATAAGGGCTTTGAATGGCAGTTTAGATGTCCAATCAAAAGAAAATTCCGGTACCACCTTTACAATTCGCTTGCCGCTAACGCTAGCCATCGTTGATGGGCAGCTTATTCGTGTGGAAGACAGCGTCTATATCTTGCCGCTTATAGCCATATCAGAATCGTTGCAGTTAGAAGAAAAAAACATTAACACCGTAGCGGGTGGCGTTGATCTATACCGCATACGGGATGAAAACATTCCTGTGGTGCATCTCAATGCACTCTTTAAGCATGATGTAAGCGAAGGCTCTGAACTCCCCAAAATGCTGGTGGTAGTTGAGTCAAATGAAAGGAAAATCGGCCTTGTTGTAGACGAGCTGCTTGATCAGCAGCAGGTGGTCATTAAAAGCCTGGAAGCCAACTACCAAAGTGTAGAGGGGCTTTCTGGTGCAACCATTTTGGGGGATGGGACGGTTGCATTGATTTGCGATATTCACGATATTTTTACCATGTCTGCGGGGCAGTACCAGCTTAGTTTCGATAAAATATTCCAGTCAGGTCACAATTACGCGGCTTAGGTGAAGTGATGATTACACAAAACGAAATTTCACGGGAAGAACAGCAGGCGTTCTCTCCTTCTTCAGAAAATACGGGCGAGACAACAAAACAATATCTGACATTTTTTCTGGATGGCGAGGAATATGGTGTCGATATTCTCGGTGTGCAGGAAATTAGAGGGTGGGAAAAAACCACGACTTTACCGAACTCACCTAAGCACATTAAGGGGGTTATCAATCTTCGCGGTACCATTGTGCCTATTACTGATTTGCGCGAAAGGTTTTGTTTGGAAAGTAACGAGTATGGCCCGCTTACGGTGGTGATTGTTTTGAATATATTTGATAGCAGTAGCAATAAAAAGGTCGTAGGCATTGTCGTTGATGCCGTTTCGGATGTGTATGATATTTCCTCTACCAAGATAAAGTCTTCCCCAGAAATTGAACAACAAGTCGGTGGAGAGTTTATCGAGGGGCTATTTAATGTTGATGAGAAAATGCTTATTTTGCTTGATATAAACCGTTTACTGGTGTCAGAAGCGCAATATTCTGAGGTTGCGCAATAACTTGAATTTTTCAATCAGTGTGCCCAGCTTTTTGGCGACTGGTCAATGTTAATTGATTAGGAAAAAAAATGTCGATCTCACGTAAAAATAGAGAGTTTGAAATGACTGATCGAGATTTTGATCAGATTCGCACCCTTGCAAGTGAATTCACCGGTATCTCTCTTTCTGAGCAAAAAAAGGAAATGGTCTACAGCCGTTTGGCGCGCAGATTAAGGGCTTTAGATATTAGTGAGTTCTCGGACTATATCAGTTATTTAAAATCACATGAGAGGCAGGAGTTAGGTAATTTTGTTAACTCCATTACCACCAATCTCACCTCTTTTTTTAGGGAGAATCATCATTTCGATTACCTGAAATCCACCGTCGCACCCGAATTGGCTCTAGAGCACAAGGCAGACAAAAAAATTCGAGTGTGGTCGGCAGGATGTTCCACAGGGGAGGAACCGTATTCGATTGCTATGACGCTGGCCGAAGCGCGTGAGTTCACTTCTCAATCATGGGATGTGAAAGTTCTCGCCACAGATTTGGATACCAGTGTTTTAAATCATGCCAAGCAAGGTAAATACGACTTCAACCGCATTGAAGGTATTGATACGACGAGGAAGAAAAAGTGGTTTGAGCATCATCAAACAGATAATAAAGGTGTCTTTCAAGTATCAGATAAAATAAAAAATAACATTACATTTAACCAGCTTAACTTGATGAATAATCGGTGGCCCATGAGTGGCCGTTTTGATGTGATATTTTGCCGTAATGTTGTGATCTATTTTGATAAACCCACACAGAGAAAACTATTTGATCGATATGCTGATTTGCTAAACGAAGGCGGTTATTTGTTTATAGGGCACTCGGAGACCTTACACGGCGTGACGACTCGGTTTAAATCCCTTGGCCGTACAATTTACAGAAAAGTTCATTAATGACACCTCGTGAATCAAAAAAAAATCACTTGCCTGCAGCTCTGCCTGGGTTTAATGCGATTCGTCGATTTTGGGATCCGACACATCTTAAGTCGGTTGCAAAAATTCAGCCCGGTGAGGTCTATGTTGGTAATAAAGGTGAAATAATATCAACGGTTCTTGGCTCCTGTATATCGGTGTGCATGTATGACTCAGATAAAGGCATATCAGGCATGAATCACTTTATGCTTCCCAGGGGTAAGGATGAGACGGCGACTAAGGATATAAGCAGTAACTCTACGCGTTATGGCAATTGGGCCATGGAATTTTTGATCAATGAAATGATTAAAGCCGGAGCCAGAAAAGAAGCGCTCGATGTAAAGGTATTTGGTGGCGGGCAAGTCCTTTCAGAGATGGACTTTATGGATATCGGTCAGCGTAATATTGATTTTGTTTTTTCTTACCTGGTACAAGAAGGTATGCCGATTAATCGCCATGATGTGGGTGGGATATACCCGAGAAAATTATTGTTCTTTGGCGATACAGGCCGTGTAAGGGTGAAAAAACTAAAAGAAACAAGAGATGCTAATATTTCCAGCCGGGAACGCAGTTACGCCAAAAATATTAGTGCAGCACCTAAGCAGGGTGATATTACACTTTTTGATTAATGACCCTACTGCGGTTTCTAGGTTTAATATGATTAATGTTCTTGTAGTGGATGACTCTCAGCTTATCCGTAATATCCTCGCTGAAATTCTTAATGCCGAGAAGGATATCAATGTTGTTGGTATGGCAGCAGATCCCCTTGAAGCCAGGGAGATGATCAAACGTTTAAAACCGGACGTTATCACGCTTGATGTTGAAATGCCCAAAATGGATGGTGTGAGTTTTTTAAAAAACCTGATGCGCCTTCATCCCATGCCCGTCGTTATGATCTCTACCCTCATTGAAAAAGGCACCGAGATTACCTTACAGGCGCTTGCTCTTGGCGCGGTGGACTATGTGGCGAAGCCCAGCGCAAGTGGTACGGAGCTCGTTGCGCTTGCGGATGAAATTGTCAGTAAAGTGCGGGTTGCTGCTTGTGCAAATATTGGCAATGCGCGCGGTTCATCTATAGCGGCTGACAGGCCTCCGGCTGCAGGGAACTTTCTTCCCAAGAGTGGTTTTATTATCGCTATTGGCGCATCGACCGGTGGTGTGGAGGCTATTCGTGATGTATTGATGAGTTTGCCAGAAAACTGCCCCCCTGTATTAGTTGTTCAGCACATCCCCGCTTTATTCAGCGGTTCATACGCACGGCGAATTGACAAGGAATGTTTACCAAAGGTTCAAGAGGCCTCTCATATGCAGGCCATTGAAGTGGGGAATGTGTATATCGCTCCTGGTGATCAACATCTATCGCTTAAGCGCACTGGCGGGAGTCTTAGCTGTGTCTTGAGCGAGTCTGACAAGGTGTCTGGGCATCGCCCTTCTGTCGATGTATTGTTTGGCTATATTGCCCGCGTTATCGGCGATAAGTGCGTAGCGGCCTTGCTAACCG
>DFBZ01000092.1:10383-11225 GCA_002366835.1 Gammaproteobacteria bacterium UBA3067 | reverse complement strand
CCTAAGCCTAATAGGCCGCCTGTCAATAAGTACAATACACCGGTGAACCACTTCCCCATATAAAAGCGATGCAAGCCAAACAAACCAAAAAAAGTCAGCAACACCCAGGCCAGGTCATAATTTTTCGAACCGGACTCATAACGAAAATCAGCCTCCCTATCCATTCCAGGAATCAGAAACAAATCGACCAACCAGCCAATACCGAATAAACCCAGGGTAAAAAAATACAGTGTACCCGTCAGCTGGCGCCCGTAATAAAAACGGTGCGCGCCAAGAAAACCGAATATCCACAACAAATAACCCACCAGTAGACTGTGGCTATTGTTTTTTTCTTCCATATTCTTTCTCCAGAACGCTATTAAATCGAATAATTAGAGGCTGCCAAAAAAGCAGCCTTGCATCGGCCTTTTTAAACCAACTCTACTAGTTTTAGACTTTAAAAGTCTGTTTAAGTTTTTTCTCAACCAGTACTTTTTTCAAACGGGCATACTGTGGCAAACCATTCTTATAGGGCGGGTAGTCTTCCCCCACGATAAGGGGCTGGAGGTAAGCTCTGCATTCGTCACTAATACCAAAGCCATCCCGTGTAATGTAACTTCTTGGCATTTTGCGCTCAACGTTTGCCACTTCAGAAAGGTCTGCCTCACCCACTTCCCAGCGATAGGTTTTACCTGGTTTGCGCACGATGGTGGTCATTACCGCCTTTTTTCCGGCTAATGCGAACTCAACCGCAGCTTTACCCATGGCGTAAGCTTGTTCTACATCGGTGGCAGAGGCAATATGCCGCGCTGCGCGTTGCAAATAATCAGACACCGCCCAGTGGTATTTATAACCCAGATTAT
>DFBZ01000092.1:2892-10292 GCA_002366835.1 Gammaproteobacteria bacterium UBA3067 | reverse complement strand
GGCGGATCATTTTCCTGCTCTTTGGCCAAACCGGCAGCCGCTGCAATCCAGCCAGCATGACGCCCCATAACCTCAAGAATAAATACTTTAGTGGAACTCGCGCACATTGACGCCACATCCAGACCTGCTTCGCGCGTCGAAATAGCGACGTATTTTGCTACCGAGCCAAAGCCTGGGCAGTTGTCCGTTACTGGCAGGTCGTTATCGACAGTTTTAGGAATACCGATGCAGGTAATGGGATGGCCCATTTTTTCGCTGATTTGGGATACTTTGTGGGCGGTATCCTGAGAATCGCCTCCGCCGTTATAGAAGAAATAACCTATGTTATGGGCCTGAAATACTGCCACTAAGCGCGCATATTCAGCCTCATTTTCCTCGATGGATCGAAGCTTGTAACGGCATGAACCGAAAGCACCCGAAGGCGTATGTCGCAGGGCCGCAATGGTTTTGGCCGTCTCTTTACTGGTATCAATCAGCTCTTCTGTGAGCGCACCGATAATGCCATTGTTCCCTGCATACACTTTGCCAATTTCGCTCTTGTGCAAACGTGCTGTTTCTATAACCCCACAAGCACTAGCATTAATAACCGCTGTTACACCGCCTGATTGGGCATAAAAGGCATTTCTCTTTGCCATTTAACTCTCCGATTGATTCTTTATTCTGATCTTGCGCATCATACTTTAATGCAAGGTATGAAGCACTCAAGCTGTTTACCAGCCCCTTCACACTTTTTTCAGTTGCCGAAGCAGTGCTCAGCCCTATAATATGCAAATATCTAAATTCAGCGTTAATACAAAAAGGGGCAAGGGAGCTGCTTCGGACAAGAATAAACGCACTAACGGAGCCTGAATCCCCGCATGAAAAAAGAACAAACTTTTCTTCAATCTATCGAACACCTTTGGCGCCTGTGTGTATTTCAGTCCACGCCTCAAGATCTCAAGGTCAGCGGTGCGCTCACCGCAACAGTCATCCCCCTATATTTAATAGGCATTTTAGCCACCCTGGTTGTCACTCCAGGCTTAAAACTCTCCATGCCCCTGGGAACAGGGATGGTTGCTGGTGCACTGGCGCTCATCGCGCTGTTTTTATTGGGGCTGCATTTCTATAAAGGTACCCGCCAATATTTCCTATCAACAGTGCTTGCGATTATCGGTACACAGTGCATTATTTTGTTTGTCAATCTGCCTGCTTTGCTTTTTTACACTCAAATCCCAGTCAATAATATTGCTGGGCAAATGGTTCTGGGCTTAATGGTGATTCTGCTTGGCTGGAGCCTAGCGATCACAGGAAGAATCCTGCACTTTTCATTACAAATCAGCCACGCTTTGGGTAGCGCCATCGCTTTAAGTTGGGTTTTCATCATTCGCGCAGGTAGCTTAATGATACTAAGCTAAGGAAGCTCCAAATAAACCACCACACTAAGAGCGTGTGAACTACTCCCCAACAAAACACCCCCATATATGCGTCTATTTATTTTAGGAATTTGCGGCACCTTTATGGGCAGCCTTGCCTTGCTGGCAAAAGAATCAGGCCATCAGGTAAGCGGCTGTGATGCCAATGTCTACCCGCCCATGAGTACTCAGCTTGAGGAAAATGGCATACGGCTCAAGCAAGGTTTCGAGCCCTCTTACCTTGACGAAAAACCGGATCTAGTGATTGTGGGAAACGCCATGAGCCGTGGCAACCCCATCGTTGAAGCCCTGCTTAATCAAGGCATCCCTTATACCTCCGGCCCCCAATGGTTGGCGGAACATGTTCTGCAAGAACGCCATGTCATCGCGGTAGCCGGAACACACGGCAAAACCAGCACCAGCTCGATGGTGGCCTGGATCCTTCATCATCAGGGGCTCAATCCCGGTTACCTCATTGGCGGCGTTCCCCAAAATCTGCCCGCCTCTGCCAGCCTTGGCCAAGCGCCCTACTTTGTTGTTGAAGCCGACGAATACGACAGCGCTTTTTTCGACAAGCGTTCCAAGTTTATTCACTATCACCCACGCACCGCCATTCTGAATAATCTTGAGTTTGATCATGCAGATATTTTTCCTGACTTAGCGGCTATTCAAACCCAGTTTCACTACTTGGTGCGTACGATTCCCTCGGAGGGCTGCATCATCACACCCGCTCAGGATGCCAACCTTGAAGAAAGCCTTAATAAAGGCTGCTGGACTCCCGTAGAAACCATCGCAGAAGCCAACACCGAGGCCACTTGGCAATATTGCTTACACAGTAAAGATGGCTCTCACTTTGACGTACTCCATCACGGAAAACTGGCCGGAAAAGTTCAGTGGACGCAAAGCGGCCTGCATAGCGTCCACAACGGCTTGGCAGCGATTGCGGCGGCCCACCATGCCGGAGTGACGCTAGAAAATGCCTGCGCCGCTCTCAGTGCATTTTCCGGCGTAAAACGACGCATGGAAGAGTTGGGCTGCATCAATGGCATAACGCTTTACGATGATTTCGCTCATCACCCCACTGCTATCGCCACCACCCTAGAAGGCTTACGCAACAAGGTGGGTGAGGCACGCATTATCGCCATCATCGAACCCCGCTCAAACACCATGCAAGCGGGTTTCCATAAAGACCAACTCGCCCAATCTGCCTCGGCGGCCGATATCAGCATTTGGCTGCAACCCGAAAATATGCCCTGGAGTCTGGAAGAAACGCTTAAAAAAAACACCTCCAAGCAGCCCTTATATGTTTGCGAAAGCATTGAAGAAATAATATCGAAAGCGCTAAAGGAAGCCCAAAGCGGCAACCATATCGTTTTCATGAGCAATGGTGGTTTTGGTGGAATTCACAAAAAACTGATGCAAAAACTTAAAGAAGCCCATGTCTAACACAAAAACCAAAGCAGTCACCCTCGCCATCACCGGTGCCTCTGGCGCGCAATACGGCTTACGCTTGTTGGAATGCCTGCTGGCTGCAGACTACAGCGTTAACGTGATGATTTCTAAAGCCGCCCAAATCGTCATTGCCACCGAAACCGATATAAAGCTACCCGCGCAAAAAGCCGATCGCCGCGCCTTCTTTGCTAAGCGCTACCATGCCAAAGAAGAGCAAATAAACATTTATGGGCTGGATCAATGGCTGGCACCCGTAGCATCTGGTTCATCCTTGGCGCCCACCATGGTGGTGTGCCCCTGCAGCACAGGTTCCCTCGCGGCCATCGCCCAAGGCCACTCTAATAATCTTATCGAGCGCGCCGCCGATGTCACCTTAAAAGAAGGGAAAAAACTGATTCTGGTGCCACGGGAAACCCCTTATTCCACCATTCACCTGGAAAACATGCTCAAGCTTAGCCAAATGGGTGTGACTATTCTGCCCGCCAGCCCAGGCTTTTATCACCAACCCGAGAATATTCAGCATATGATCGACTTTATCGTCGGCCGCATTCTCGACCAGCTAGGAATAGATCAAAAAATTGCACCCCGCTGGGGAGAGTCATAAAGCGCGAAAAATGAAACCCATCCCCCTTCATGGCGATAGTAACGCGAGCCCCCTCGATACACTTCTGACTGAAATCAGGCGCTGTACACTTTGCGCCGACCACCTACCCCTTGGGCCTAAGCCTGTACTACGCGCAAGTAAAACTTCTCGTTTACTGATTGTTGGTCAGGCCCCCGGCACCCGTGTGCATGAAAGCGGTATCCCCTGGGATGACGCCAGTGGCGAACGACTCAGAACGTGGCTGAATATAGATAAAAAGACCTTTTATGATGAAACGCAAATCGCCATCATCCCCATGGGGTTTTGCTACCCCGGCCGAGGAAAATCTGGCGACTTACCACCAAGAAAAGAGTGCGCCGAAACGTGGATGCCAGCCTTACAAGAACAGCTTTCCCATATCGGCACCACGCTATTGGTGGGCCAATACGCCATTCAGCACTATCTCGGCAAACGGCGTCAAAAAACACTGACACAAACCGTGCAAAACTGGCAGGACTATGCGCCGGAATTTTTTCCGCTTCCTCATCCGAGCCCACGTAATAATATCTGGTTAAAACGAAACCCATGGTTTGATGAAGAGGTAATACCTGCTCTGCAAACACGCATAAAAAAAGCGCTTTGAACCTAGAAGCCGCAGTTGGCCGGCCCAGACTGGAAGTTTACACTGCTATAGTAAGTTATTTTAAAAATAGAATTTTCGCCTGTTGGGTGAGTCCGCCTCCTCACTCGATAGCACGTTTATTGGGCCCGCTAATTTCGCAAAAAAAGCTCGGAATAGCCGGCTATTCTGAGCTTTTGTTACTGTATTATCGAACCCAATAAACGCACTCTCAAGCGAGTCCAGCTGCGGTTTCTAGGTTGAAATATTTCAAAGCGCTTTTTAACGGGCAGCCTATCGCCCCCAGATAATCAAAAACTAATCCTGTGCCTCACCCAGCAACCAAAATGCCAATAAAGCCGTTGCGCCTTCCAGCACCAGTGCCATATAGGTGTAAAAAGAAACGGCCACATCAAAGTCTGTTGCGATATATCGCGCCAAAGCCATGAAACCACAGAGAAACATCAGCATCAGCAATGCCGGGCGTTCAAAGCGTGAGTTCATCAACGCAAAAAGCACCATCAAGCCCATCCCTGATTGCAAGCCACCGTATATTGCTTTGAACTCAATCAAGCCGGTATCGGCAACGGGTTGAATGCCGTTAAACCCGCCAACTAGACCTGGAAACAGAAAGCACATTAGCCCATAGGGCAGCCAAATAAAAACAGAAGCAATCAGGAATATTCTTAACATTATTTTTCTCCGTGTATGAGGCAGCTATTATAAATCAGCGGCTAATCGACTTCCTTGATCAATGGCTCTTTTGGCGTCCAATTCAAGTGCTTTGTCAGCTCCGCCAATTAAATGCACGGAAATACTCGCCGCTTCCAAGGGTTCCTGTAAAGAACGCAGAGATTCCTGACCAGCACAAATAATCACGTTATCCACTTCCAAACAGCGCGGTTCATCACCCAGCGTAATATGCAATCCGGCATCATCAATTTTTTGATAACTTACACCATTCAGCATATTCACCCCTTTATTCGCCAAGGTAGTGCGATGAATCCAACCAGTGGTTTTCCCCAGGCCTGCCCCCACTTTGCTGGTTTTACGTTGTAATAAATAAATGTCACGTGGAGATGCTTCCACCTCCGCTTGAATGCCTTCAATGCCCCCTCTTGCAGCAAGACTGGCATCGATACCCCACTCTTTAAAAAATGCCTGTTTGTCCAGAGCCGTATTGGTTTTGCCGTGGGCGAGCAACTCGGCGACATCAAAACCGATGCCCCCTGCACCAATGATGGCAACACGCTTACCCACTGGTTTTTTATCCCTGATAACATCTAGGTAAGAGAGCACTTTGGGGTGACTCGCACCCTCTAAGCCCAAATCACGAGGCACAATACCAGTGGCCAATATCACTTGCTCATAGCCATCATTAATCAGACTGTCTGCATCGATTGTTTTACCTAAGCGAACATCGACCGTATATTTTTCCAGCTCAGCCTGGAAATAATTAATGGTTTCCTGGAACTCTTCCTTACCGGGAATTTGTTTCGCGTAATTGAACTGTCCACCGATTTCAGCGCTGGCATCAAATAAGGTGACCTTGTGGCCACGTTGCGCGGCAACCACTGAAAAGGCTAAACCCGCTGGCCCCGCTCCCACAACGGCTATTTTTTGGGGCTTATCGGTAGGCGTATAAACCAGCTCTGTTTCATAACACGCTCGAGGGTTTACTAAGCAAGAAGAGCGCTTCCCCACAAACGTGTGATCAAGACAGGCCTGATTACAGCCAATACAAATATTAATATTGGCCCGCTGGCCGTTGCGCGCCTTATTGACAAACTCGGGGTCAGCCAGCATTGGGCGCGCCATAGAGACTAAATCAGCCTCACCCTCTTCCAGTACTTGTTCCGCTACTTCTGGTGTATTGATCCGATTACTCGCGCAAACAGGTACCGATACCTCCTTCTTGAGCTGGCCGGTGATAGAAGAAAACGCCGCCCTTGGCACCATGGTGGCAATGGTGGGAATACGCGCCTCGTGCCAGCCGATGCCGGTATTGATAATGGTCACACCGGCTGCTTCGATGGCCTTGGCCAGTTTCACCGTCTCATCCCAACTACTGCCCCCAGGCACCAAATCCAACATGGATAAGCGGTAAACGATAATGAATTTTTCACCCACACGCTGACGAATACGAGAGACAATTTCAACAGGAAAGCGCATACGATTCTCATAGCTGCCCCCCCAGCGATCATCGCGCTGATTGGAGCGGGCAGAAAGAAACTGATTAATCAGATAACCTTCCGAACCCATCACTTCCACGCCGTCATAACCGGCAGCCTGAGCCAAAACGGCGGCATTCACAAAGCCATCAATTTCATCTTCTACTTCTTTGTCACTAAGGGGGTGAGGCGGGAAAGGGTATATGGGGGATTTAATATCAGAAGGGGCAATCGCATTGGGGTGATAAGCCTGCCGACCGGCATTCAAAAGCTGTAAGGCAATCAGGCCGCCCTCTTCGTGTACACGCTGCGTAACGATTTTATGCTTTTCGGAATCTTCCTCGGTCACCATTAATGCAGAGCCTGGCCCTAATGCAGCACGCGGAGAGGTGCCGTAACCACCTGTAATCATCAAACCCACTCCACCGCGCGCCCGCTCGGCAAAAAACTCGGCCATTTTGCCAAGGCCCTCGTAGTGTTCTTCGAGACCGGTATGCATAGACCCCATAATGACGCGGTTACGCAGCTGGGTATAGCCAAGGTCTAGCGGTTGCAGTAATTTTTGATATTGACTTGATTCACTCACTCTCTTCTCCTGAAACGTCTAACACATGCAGAACTATAAACTTAGCATGTGAAAAATAAACCACCTTGTTGTCATATGGCTGAAAACTAACATTCGCACCACAACTTAACAAATAAAATCAGTCACTTGCAATCCTCGTCTGCTTATAAAATCGCTTAGTTACACTTTTATTGAAACTTTCCAAATTCACTTTAGTCGAACTTAAGTAGGACAAAATTCTTAAGCCCTTCGCTGTACACATACTCAAACAGGCAAACTTGTTTTTTGATTGCGCGAAGTTTTGCTATATTGCAATCGGGTTACGCGCAGCGCTATCGGAAATTAACCCAACTAAAATAAACCTCAAGGAAAAACCATGAAATCAATTAATTCTCGCAAAGCTTTACTCGCTACTCTCGGAACCGTCATGGTATCTGGCGCAATGGTATCCACCAATGCACAAGCCGAAGCAAACCCATTTGGTATGACTGAATTATCCAGCGGCTATATGCAAGTAGCGGAAGGCTCGTGCGGCGAAGGCATGAAAAAAGCCAAAGGCGAAGGTAAGTGCGGCGAAGGCATGAAAAAAGCCAAAAGCGAAGGTAAGTGTGGTGAAGGC
>DFBZ01000092.1:0-2834 GCA_002366835.1 Gammaproteobacteria bacterium UBA3067 | reverse complement strand
AAAAGCCAAGAGCGAAGGTAAGTGCGGTGAAGGCATGAAGGGTAAAGCCGAGAAAAAAGCCACAAAGGAAGGCTCGTGCGGTGAAGGCAAGTGTGGCGGAGGTATGTAATAAGCCTACCCAGCACAACTTAAACGGGCTGCGCTATTAAGCGTTCGCCCGTTTATAAATCTAAAGGGGAAAACGAAACCCCTGTACGCATCGCATCGCTTATTTTCAGGTAGCAACTATGAAAACACCCGTAAAGCTTCAGGGCGCAGGCCTAGGGCTAAGGCGCTCGATTATTGACTCCCTCCATGAAAATATTCCAGAGGCCATCGATTTTTTTGAAGTAGCACCTGAAAACTGGATCAATGTTGGCGGTCGACTGGGCAAACAATTGCGGGCTATTAGCGAACAGGTTCCCCTTATTACCCACGGCTTATCCCTCTCTGTAGGGGGCGTTCACCCTCTGGATAAAGAACTTATCCTCAACATCAGAAAATTTCTCGATACTCACCAAGCACCTCTTTATAGCGAACATCTCAGCTATAGCAATGACGGGGGCCAGCTTTACGATTTACTCCCTCTGCCTTTTACCGAAGAAGCCGTTCAGCACGTTTCCAGCCGTATTGCGCAAGTACAGGAGTTACTGGGCAGACGCATGGCCATTGAAAACATCTCTTACTATGTAGTGCCTGAACAAGCCATGAGCGAAGCAGACTTTATCAACGCCGTAGTAAAAGAGGCTGACTGCGATTTGCTGCTGGATGTGAATAACGTTTACGTTAACAGCAAAAACCACCAGTACGATCCGGAAGAATTTATACGCCAAATGCCCGCCGAGCGAGTCGCCTATATTCATATGGCAGGTCATTACGTAGAAGATGATGGTTTTATTGTCGATACCCACGGTGCCGATGTTATTGACCCGGTTTGGAAGCTGCTGGCTTTCACTTATGGGCTTATTGGAACCCCACCCACATTGCTGGAAAGAGACTTTAATCTGCCAGAAATGGAACAACTGCTCTCAGAAGTAAAGCAGATCAAAAGCCTTCAACAAACGCAGGAGCTCCCTCATGGTCGTAGCGCCCATTCAGCCGCCTAAGAGCCCCCTGGCCCAAACGCAAGAAAATTTTACGCGTTACTTGAGAAACCCAAGTGAAGTCGCCATTCCTGAAGGGCTTGACCCTCGGCGTATGGGCGTTTATCAAAACCTGGTTTACGAAAATATTTTTTCTCTACTCAGTGGGTTTTTCCCAGTAATGGTCAGCCTCTTTAACGAAGAAAAATGGCGTGCACTGATTGCTGAATTCATCCGTGATTTTAAAGCGGAAACACCCTACTTCCCCAAACTGGGAGAAGAATTTATTTATTTTCTATCTGAGCGCGAAGCCCAAGAGGACGAGCCCGCATTTTTGCTCGAACTCGCCCATTACGAGTGGGTAGAACTTGAAATTTATATGAGCGAAGAAAATCTCCAAACACCTATTCCGCAAGAGCAGCTCAGTAACGTCGGCTTATCACTTTCTCCACTAGCAAAACCCCTCGCTTACCACTACCCCGTGCATCAAATAAGCGAAGACTTCCAACCCAAAACACCGCCACCCGAAGCAAGTTATTTACTGGTATTCAGAAACCCACAAGATGATGTGCGTTTTTTTGAACTGCAACTATTTAGTTATCAGTTACTTTGCCAGATAACGCAATCTCCTGGCTTATCTGCACAAGAATATTTACATAACCTTTGTCCAGAAACGCATACGAATCCAGATGACTTTCTACAACAAGGCATGGGCTTAATTTCCAACTTTAATGATTCGGGTTTATTAGCGCAGGTTTAGAGCACTCACTTTTTCTGCCATAGAAATTATTCAGTGAGCCCTGAAACTGCTCAGATGCAGGCATCAGCTGAATAGCCACCCAATATAAGCAATTTAAAAGGGCGTTATCATGCTTACCCTGGCCAATAAGATTCAGGATTTACTCGACTACAGCCGACGCATTGATTTTCTCGCCCCCTTAATGCTGCGCCTTTATCTTGCCCCGATTTTCTGGATGGCTGGCACACAAAAATTGATGTCATTTGAAAGCACGGCCGCATGGTTTGGAAATTCGGAATGGGGCTTGGACATGCCCTTCCCCGAAGTGATGACCGCCTTAGTCATCGGTGCCGAAATAGGCGGCGCTGTCTTATTAACCTTGGGGCTCGCCACCCGCTGGATTTGCATTCCTTTATTAGTCACCATGATCGTTGCCGCCGCGACCGTTCACTTGGAAAATGGCTGGTTAGCCATTGCCACGGGAGATGGTGTTTTCGCCACCGAGCGCACTATTGGTGCCACCGAGCGCCTGGACCGAGCGAAATCAATTCTGAAAGCACACGGGAACTACGACTGGCTAACAGCAAATGGGCCAATCGTGATTTTAAATAATGGCATCGAGTTTGCTACCACCTATTTCTTTATGTTGCTTGCGCTGTTTTTTACCGGAGCCGGGAATTATCTCAGCCTCGACTACTGGATAGCGAAACGTTTTCGTAATAAATAACAGCTCTTTAAGTGGCGAGAAACAAACATGCTGATAAAAATAAAAAAAACCTCTGAGTGCAAAGAACACGAAGTAAGCGACGAAAAGATTTATCGCTCGCGGCGCAGCTTTATTACACAGTCTGCACCGGTCATTGCCGCCAGTAGCCTCGCGCCGAGTTTATTGCTTTCGGCTTGCGACGCAAAAACCGCAAGCGACACACCTTCCAGTAACTCAGCATCGACACCATCAACTCCCAAAGCGGATGCCTTAACGCCCTATCAAGACATCACCACCTACAATAATTTTTATGAATTTGGCACAGATA
>DFBZ01000082.1:8696-13416 GCA_002366835.1 Gammaproteobacteria bacterium UBA3067 | reverse complement strand
GGGAACCAAATGGCGGCCTATGTGGATGTTTCGGCACGGGCTAACCTGGTCAACCTCGCCGAAAGCAGTTTACGAAGAATGGGGAGGGATCTACATAATGCCGTTCCAAATAGCGTTAGGGTGAGCGCTAATGCCATTGAGTTTGTGCCGATTATTAGTGCAGGGCGATACCGTAGCGCACCCTCGGCATTGGCAAGTTCTGACCACCTCGATTTTTCCACAAGTGATGCAAGTTTTCAGGTTATGGGAAATTTAACTCAGCCTGCATTAGGTTCGCGTTTGGTTATTTATAACTTTTCCTGGGTGGATGGCAGTGGGCCAGTCGCAGGGGTAAATTTATTTGGCAGTGCGAGTGCGGGTGTATTATCCCCTGCTGGTAGTCATGTTATCTCCCCCGTTGGAAATGAAATATCCATCACCGACAATGGCGTTAATGATTTAGTAACGCTAGACAGTGCATTTCAATTTGCTTTCAATTCTCCCAGTAAGCGTTTCTATGTGGTGAATGGGGCAGCCAGCTTTATTTGTGATGCGTCTGCAGGTGAAATCAGGCGGTATGCTGGATACGGAATTCAAAGTACACAGCCCACTAATGGCGCGGCGGCTCCTTTGTCTGGCGCGTCTAGCTCCGCATTATTGGTGGATCACGTCGAAGCGTGCACCTTGAGTTATTCGCCCGGAACAAGTCAGCGCAAAGGGATTGTGACCATTATCTTAACGCTATTAGATAATGGAGAGAGAGTGCGCTTGGTGCATCAAGTTCATGTGGGAAATCGCGCATGAATCGGTTTCGTAATAAAGGCTTTGCACTGCCCACGGTGATTTTCTTTCTGGTCATCGTTGCGGGAATAGTCACGATGATGGCCAAGTTGTCGGCTAATCAGGCGGGTTCTACGGCATTGAGTATTCAAAGTGTGAGGGCTTATTATGCCGTAAAAAGTGGTGTGGAATGGGCGGCAAAGCAGGTCGATGATGATGCCACTTGGTGTGGCTCGGGCAGTTTAAATCTGACTGCCGGTCTCGTTGGCTTTAATGTGGCTGTTTCCTGCGACGCTTTAAACACTTATGTAGAAGGTGGGAAAACAATCTCAATGTATGAGATAAGTTCGGTGGCCTCAAAAGGTGCTTTTGCAAGTTCACCGGATTATGTGTATAGAAAAATCACCGTAATGCTAAGCACTGAGAGCTAGGGGGGAATTATGACTTTCTTTTTTCGCAGAGTTTTTCTACTGATAGCATTGCTGTCCTGTTTTCTAAGTCAGGCCACGTATGCGGCGCTGTGCTCGGATGTGTTTCCAATCAGGACCACAAGTAATGCAACAACACCTCCTCAGCAGCTGGCATATACTTTCCCAGAAGAAGAGTCAGCGTATACAGATCTCCATCCAACGAATACAAATAATATTGGCAGTGGAGACCAATATTATAATGGTAATGAAATTATGTCTGACATTATCGTACCGGGAGGCGGAACAACGCGTTTATATATAAATGGCGATCTCAACTTGTACAGTAAGGGTAGCAATGCTTCAGATATCAATACTGGGGGGAGCGCTGCCGATTTAATTATAATTATTAACGGAAACTTAGATATAGATGAAAAATCAAAAATAAAGGCTCTGATTTATGTTGAGGGTAATGTAACGCTTAACGGTAACCCGGCTATCAAGGGTGCAATTACCGCAACTGGTACTGCTCCTGAGCCGAAGAAGAACCAGATCTATGACGAAGAAGCAGCAGCCGCTGCCGATTTTTCCACCTTATGTTCTACAGGCGCGGTCACCTTTGATCATTTTGATATTAATATCCCTACTAGTGGTAGTACTTGTGCCCCAGCATCGGTAGTGATTACCGCCATCGATACAAATGGCTCAACCATGACCAGTTATGTCGATACGCTATCACTTACCACTAGCAGTGGGCATGGTGGCTGGGCATCCACCGGCAGCAATGCGACGGTTGATAGCAATACGGACGATGGCGCAGCGACCTATACCTACGATGTAGCAGATGCCGGAGTTGTCACTTTTTTGCTCACCAATACCCATGCGGATGTAATGAAGGTAAGTGCCACTGATATAAGCACATCCTCAGCCCAAACCTCTTCCTTCATTACCTTTAGTGATAACGCCTTTAATTTCACAACGGCTACTAATGACACCATTGCGGGTAGGGATCATTTGTTTTCCCTTGAATATATTAAGCGTGACCCAGGTCCAGTAAAGGGGGTATGTGGTGTTGCGACGGACTTTACAGGTAATGTGAATCTGAAAATGTCTTACGGCACTTCTGCAAATCATCCTGCGGGGGCGAATGCGCCCTTAATTAGCGGTACAGTTCTTCCGTCGACTCAACCGGCAGCAAATAACATTAGTTTGAATTTTGTTGCTGGTGTTGCCAGTTTTTCTCTTAGCACAACGGACATAGGCGAGTACCAGCTGGATGTACTGGATGACAGTAGTGGCTTGGCCGTGAACGAAAGCGGTGCTCCCATTAATATCAGTGGAAGTAGCGCCTTATACAGTATTCGACCGTTTGGGATTGATGTGGCTTTACCCGCCAACCCCGCTGCGAGTGATGCAACGGGTGGAATATTTAAAACAGCCGGGGAATTATTTGATATTCAGGCGAGAGGGCTGCTCTACCAAGCCGCTGATGACCTAAATAGTGATGGAATTCCAGATGGTCATGATGATGCGGACCCTGCCAATAACGCTGATCTATCCGATAACAATGTAGCCCCATCTTTTGGTGCCGAAGGCGAAACCATTGCCTTATCTTCCGCGCTAGTGTTGCCTGCTACGGGTAACAACCCAGGCTTGAGTGGTGCAACCTCGATAACGTCTTTTACTAATGGTGGGGGTTCAACCAGTACAGCATCCTCATTTAACGAGGTAGGAATTATTGAAGTGAGCGCGAGCATAAGCGATGGAACATATTTATCCAGCACGGGCATCATATATGGGAAATCTGCTTACGTCGGCAGATTTACACCGGCGTATTTTACCGCGACCAGTAATGCACCCGCGTTGCTTGATGGATGGTACGACAGCGATAGTGACGGTATAAATGACTGGAGCTGTAATTTCACCTATCAGGGGCAGGAATTCGCGATGGATAGCAGCCCAAGAATGACACTGGCAGCGATTAATGCGGTGGGTGTTGCGACACAGAATTACACGGGCGCTTTTAATAAATTCACCGTGGCATCTGTGAGCCAAAAAAATATTCAGTTTGCTGTGGCAGATCAAGCAGCTAGCACGGCCTCTGTGCCCACAGTCAATAACACCGTGGCAATTGCCATGAGTGACTTGGGCGGCGGGCTTATTGATTTCACCATCAGCGGGTTAACAGACTCACAAAACGGGATATTTTATAACAAGGCAGTGCAGCCTAATTCTGGCGACGAAGTTTTTTCTGCTGACTTCAGTGTGCGATTTTTTGAAGAACTAAATAATTCCAGCCCAAGCCCAGCATTAATGGTTGCAGACCCGGGGGATTCTACCCAGCCCCTTACTTTTGCCAGTGATTTACAGGACTACTTTGATGATGCCTCTTACCTCAATACCGATACAAATGGGGACAGCACTGCAGATAGCCACCAGGATTTAATTCTGCGCGATGCCGATGGTGTTTGTTATATGATTGATAGTGATGCCGATGGTATTCCTGATCTATGTGATGAATACACGCTTACAGGCATTAACGGAACAGAAATTCGTTACGGCCGCTTAACTGTGGAAAATGCCTACGGTTCTGAGCTGTTGCCCTTATCTGTGATTTATAGGGCTGAGTACTATGATCTCATTACACCAACTTCGCCCACCTCGGGTTTTAAGGTGAATGATGAGGACAACAGCACCGTTTCCGGCTGTGCAGGCACCTTGCTTGATGTGGCGGCCGTCGCTCTCAGTGATTTTCAGTTAAGCCTCGATACGGGTGAAACTTCTGTCGGCAGTGTTTCTGGTTTGAGCGATGGTTTGGGCAATTTGCTGCTCACTGCGCCGGGCGCGGGTAATCAGGGAATGGTGAGGGTGAATGTCGCCGTACCAACCTGGTTAGAATACGACTTCGATGGTGATGGCGCTGCCGATCAGCCCAGCGGTATTGCTTCTTTTGGCGTTTCTGGCGGAGATGACCTGTTGTTTTTTCAAAGGGAGAGCTATCGATAAGTAGGATAGTATAGGGCATCTCTCAAAATTGCCTTTTTACCCGATAGCGGCCTCAGCTCCGTACTCAGCTCCTCATGTAGCCCTTGTACACTCGGCTTTGGCTTCCTGCGTCGCTCTACCTCCTCCATCCATGAAGTCGTGCGGGTTTCCGTGCGGTGCTTCCTTGCTCTCGAATAAAAATTCTAATTTTTAAGGATGCCCTATAGAATTTCCCGATTCTTCCTCAATCATATAAAATAGTCAGCCACACTCCTTATATTGTTTTAATCAAACCGAGAGCCTCTCGGTTTTTTATTTTTTATCGGAAACGCCATGACAGTCAGAACACGTATTGCACCCTCTCCAACGGGTGATCCCCATGTGGGCACCGCTTACATCGCTTTATTTAATCTCGCATTTGCTCGCAGTATGGGCGGTCAATTTATCTTGCGCATCGAAGATACCGACCAGGCACGTAGTACTGATGATTCCGAAAAGCAGATTCTCGATGCACTGCGCTGGTTAGGTCTCGACTGGGACGAGGGGCCGGATATCGGTGGGCCTCATGG
>DFBZ01000082.1:1595-8601 GCA_002366835.1 Gammaproteobacteria bacterium UBA3067 | reverse complement strand
TGACGGCCACTGCATGAGCTTGTCGGCTGATGAAGTCAGTCAGCGTATGGCCGCTGGAGAGTCTTCCGTGGTACGGATGAAAGTACCCAGAGAAGGTAGCTGCAAATTTCAAGATATGCTTCGCGGAGAGGTAGAAATTGACTGGACGCAGGTGGATATGCAAATCCTCATGAAAGCCGATGGTATGCCAACCTACCATCTCGCCAATGTGGTGGATGATCATCTGATGGAAATTACCCACGTTATTCGTGGTGAAGAGTGGATTAATTCTGCTCCAAAACATCAATTGCTTTATGACTACTTCGGCTGGGAAATGCCCGTGCTCTGCCATATGCCCCTGCTTCGTAATCCTGATAAAAGCAAGCTGAGTAAAAGAAAGAATCCCACCAGTATTATTTATTATCAACGCATGGGCTTCTTAGCCGAGGCCTTATGTAATTACCTTGGTCGAATGGGCTGGTCAATGCCAGATGAAAGAGAGAAGTTTTCTCTGGAGGAGATGATCCAAGATTTCGATATTAAGCGGGTTTCCCTCGGTGGGCCGATTTTTGATACCGAAAAGCTAAGCTGGCTTAATGGGCAATGGATTCGAGAAATGGGCCAAGAAGAATTTGCACGTTCAGTATCTCAGTGGGCGTTTAATAAAGATTACTTTATGCAGATTGCCCCCTTGGTGCAAAGCAGGGTAGAGCTGTTTAGTGATATAGCGCCCCTGGCGAACTTTTTTGTTTCGGGAATGCTGCCCCTTACCGAGCAAGATTTTCAAATTAAGGGAATGGAACCAGAAGTGCTAAAAAGAGTGCTGCAATTTTCTTTATGGCGATTTGAAGCCCTGCGGCATTGGGAGCGCGAGAGCATCGAAAGTACCATTAGTCAGCTGGCAGAAGAGCTTGGTTTGAAGCTGCGTAATTTTATGCCGCCGATCTTTATGGCTATCACCGGGAAATCCAGCGCAACACCCTTAATGGACTCCATGGCGATACTGGGGCCAGATATGACCCGCGCCCGCTTGCGTCATGCCTTGGGTGTAATCGGAGGAGTTTCTAAAAAAGAATTAAAGCGCCTGGAAAAAGAATTTAAGCAGCTAGGCGTGGAAAACAATAGCGGAGATACTGCCGCTAAATAAAGCGCTTTATAACGGGCGCATAAGTGCTTGACACCAAAGTGCCAAGCTCATAAAATGCGCCCTCCTTAACGGAGCTGGGGCCATAGCTCAGCTGGGAGAGCGCTACACTGGCAGTGTAGAGGTCGGCGGTTCGATCCCGCCTGGCTCCACCAATCTCTTTCACAGATCGGTTTTATCGGTTTGTGTGACACAAGAGACATTTCCAAAATGTCCCCTTCGTCTAGAGGCCTAGGACACCGCCCTTTCACGGCGGTAACAGGGGTTCGAACCCCCTAGGGGACGCCACTTTCTCTTTCGTTTGAAATCGACTTTAAGCTTATCTTATAGCCATTGCCGCAAAGCGCGCATACGGGGCGATTTCTTGTATATATGCGCCTGCATCCGCACTAAGATATCATTCAGAACTGTTACTGCTTCTACGATATGCGGCCCTTTATTCAGCATTACACACTCTGCTCTTACGCTCATGGCGGCATCCGTGATTTCAGGTCGCGATTGAATACCTTTTTTGGCTAAGCTTTCCAGAACCTGGGTTGCCCAAACAACCGGCACATGGGCGGCTTCACACAGCCACAGAATTTCCTCCTGAATTTCCGCCATGCGAACGCTGCCTAACTCTACCGCTAGGTCACCGCGTGCAATCATAACCCCTAGGGGCTGACGACCGAGTGTGCTGAGAATGATCTCGTGCAGATTTTTAACCGCTTTTCGGGTTTCGATCTTGGCCACAATGGGCAGTTTTTTTGCGTGGCGTTTTTCGAGTTCGCCGTGAAGGCTTTCCATATCCTGCCTGCTTTGCACAAAAGAATAACCCACAATATCAGCGTGCTGACAAATAAAGTCCAAGTCTTCCAGGTCTTTATCGGTGAGGGCGGGAAGCTCTAATTCGGTATCTGGAAAATTAACGCCCTTGTCTGACTTTATTAAGGCGCCCTCGGTTCTGACGTGCTTTACGACGACCTCAAGGCTCTGCGGTGTATGGCTTATAACTTCTGTGCCGATCTTCCCGTCATCAATCCATACCTTAGTGCCGGGCTCAAGGTGGGCAAGTTGCGAGAGCCCATCCTTACCAAGAAAAATTCCAACGCGCGCAGGCAATAAAGTTTCCCCAGTTTCGTCAAGCTGTGCAGGTTGGCCCAGTATGTCTGCATCGCTTAGTAAAAGTCGATCACCTTTTTGTACCAAGATTTTGGCGGCTTTGGTTTGAAACCCGGTGATAGTTATTGCGCCTGGGTAGTTGGCGCTTTTCTGTTTTTCTGTTTGAGCGGGCAGAAAGTGGGTTTGTTCTGTGATATACGCCCCACGCCAACAGCGAGCCAGTAGGTGTCCGTTATCATCTCGTGACTCGATTTCCAGTTGACGTTTTTTTCCGCGATTATCGATAAAATCAAGCCGGTCATTGATTTGAATTTTAGAGTGAATATCGTCTTCGACAGCAATTTTAAAAATTTCCCCGGATGTTGAGCTATAGAATTGGCTTTGTGGAAGTATTTGAATCTGTCCTGGAGTAAGAGTTTGTCCAAACTCGTCGCGTTTGACTTTGATGTGGTGAATTTTTGGCCCAGCTTCGATGGGACCGGTACGAATTTTTTGCCCGGCCAAGTCCATCATAATGCGGCAGGACAAGGTGGTTTCCTTTTCGGCGCGGCGCACGTTTTTTATCATTCCATACCACATTGCTTTATTCTCGTGCGCGCAATTGATGCGTGCGCAGCTCATGCCGGCGTTTATCAGTGACTTAACAAGTGGGTAGTTGTGGCTTGCTTCGGTTGGCAAGGTGACCATGATATGGACACCCCTGTTTGCCGGCTCAACGCCGAGCAAAGCCTCAGTGTGTTTATTAAGCTGTATTCTACCGGCTTCCGCACTGAGAACTTGTTTTGTGATGACTTCCGGCGGTGTTTCGCCGAGTAGACAGCAGAGAAGGTTAATCACTTGATTTAGATTATCGGAGATACTTGCCTCACCTCTGCCGAGAGATGAAATCCCATGCCTGGATAGAGCATCCTGTAATTCCCTTAAGTCAAAGCTGCGTATGGCGAGGTAACGTGCGAGATTAAGTGCTCCATCCGGACAAGTGGTTATCGAGTGGTTTTTTATATAATTTTCGATATGTGCTTCTGCTTGTTCGCACACTTGCTTATGCAGGGTAAGCAGCTGCTTTAGAAGTGGGCGTAGTGTGGGCTTATCGAGAGAGGGGGGCTGCGTATTCATTATTCTCAGTATGGGTGGAGAATGTTGCAAATTTATGGCGCAGGCCTTTGTTGATTTCCAGCCCAAAAAATAAAGGGTTGCTCGTTTTATCGAGCAAGCCTTTATGGTTTTCAGCAGTACTTTAAACTTTAAACTTTAAACGCTTTCAGCTTATACAGTTGCTTCTTTTTTCGCAGTGCTGACGGCTGGCTCGTTGTTTAGCATTTGTGTATCAAGGTCCTTCGGCTTTAATAAGCGGCCAAAGGCTTCTTTACCAAACTTAGGTGTGTACTTCTTGCCATCCCATGCGACCTTTCCACCGATGATGGTTTTTGTAACAACGCCATTGGAGCGGTTCACCATCTGGTCATGCTGGAACAGTTCACGGTAGAGCATTTGGGTGTTGCCTTGTGAGTCGTAGTCCAGAAGGGCCTCGGGGTTGATCAGCGTTATATCTGCTTGTGCACCAATGTCGAGGGTGCCGGCATTGATGTTAAACATGCGGGCAGGGTCACGGGTTAAGCGTTTCACTGCTTGGCTCACTAATTCTAAGGAATCTTCTGCGGCCATTTTAAGGGTTAATAGATTGCCATCATAAAAGGCCATATTGGTAAGATGGGCGCCGCTGTCGTTGAAGCCGGGTAGGGTTTGTTCGTGAAACACTAATTCTTTTAGTACGTCGGGGCGAACGTTTGCGGTGGTGGTATGCCAGCGGAACTCTTTATCCCAGTCCTTGAGAAGCTGGATGACAAACATGGCGTCATCCTGAATGGGATTGGGGAAGTTTTTGAATTCTTCTGCCTCTTTGTCATCCGCCGCGCCACTGTTGCCGCCTGAGGACTGGAATTGCAGTAGACGTTGGTAAATATCTTCAAGGTTTTGTCCGTTCCATGCTGCAACCGGGCAGGTATCGATATACATGTCTTCAAGGTTACGGCTGAAGGTGGTGGGTTCGATATGCAGAATACGCTGTAGCCTGGCTAGGTTGTAACCTTCTTTGCCCATCATCCAATCTTTGCGGAAACGTTCTATATAAGCGGGGTCGTTTAATAACGCTCTGCGAGCGTCGGGATCTTCCACTTCTATGCAGTTCAGTTCGCGGAAGGCTTCTTTTTCTTCCATAAGCGGTGTAGTAACGCCGTCAGCATAAACGCGGAAGGGAGATGACAGGGCTTGAAAGGTGAAATCCCCATTTATATAGTTTGAGTTAAGGAGTTTGCTCAAACGTAGTAAGCCATCTTTCGCACGCTTATTACTATTCAAGTCCATGGCGGCAGTGGCTGTTATAGTGAGTGGCTTGCCGTGTATCTTTCCGCTGGTCATGAAGAATGTTGCGATGGTGCGCAGTAAGTTGTCGGGGTCAGGAGTGCATTGCCAAATGCGATCTGTTTCTCGGGCAACGTGGCCCAGCGCCAATATTTCTTTCAGTGTGGCGTGCTGCGCGGGTATTTTTGCATTTTTGTGCGGGTCATTAGCCAGGTAGTGCAAGGGCAAGCCATCTGATGATACGCCCACGTAACCGGCATTCATTGCCTCGCGGGTGATGTTGACCATTTTCTGAATTTCAAGCTGGGTGGGTTTTCTGGAGATGCTTTCTTCCAGGCCCATGGCCTCAATGCGTAACATGGTATGGGGAAAAAGTACGCACACATTGGGGCCTAATGTGAGCTCATCAAAGTGCTTAATGTAGTCGCTAGGGTTGTCCCACTTTACGGCCTGCTCAACGCACATGGACAGCACTGTTTTGGGAATGTTTTCAACGCGTGCGAAACAATCCAGTATTGGGTTTTCCCAAGGGCGTTCAGGGTCGATCTGTTTACCAAAGGCGATGCCCAAACTGCAGTTACCGTTTACTACGGTGGTGGTGCCATGACGGACTGTTTCGGGGAGCTCTGGAGCAACTTCGACCTCTAGGTCAAAGTGACAATGAATATCTATTAGGCCTGGCATTAACCATTGGCCAGTGGCATCGATGGTTTTGCTTGCATCTTTACTTTGCAGGTCGACACCTTTTGCGGCAATTTTGCCATTTTTCATAGCGATGTCGTATTCTTGCGCAGGCATTCCTGTGCCATCGAATACCAAGGCATTTTTAATAAGTAAGTCCCAGCGTTTTTTAATTGTAGCCATAGCGAGTGCCATCCATGTTATGCCGCGAGGGGTTGCAGCAGTCTAAAAGTTTTAGTGAGTCGTTTAATTTTTATTATGACTTGCGGCCAAGTCTACCTGACTGCCAAATTGAGCGCTACTTTTGGACTGCTGCAGTTTTTTGGGAAAAAATAACCTTGGGCTGTGAACAGTGATGCCATATTAGTTGTTTTCAGTTTCGGAAAAACTACCATGAAAAAGTGCAGAGGAAAGATAGCGCTCGCCGGAGTCGGGCAAAATCACAACGATCACTTTATTTGCGAAGCTTTCTTCCTCGGCAATTTGTATTGCAGCACACATGGCGGCGCCGCTTGATATTCCCGCCAGTATGCCTTCTTCTTGCATAAGCCGGTGGCTCATATCCATAGCTTCTTTGTTACCTATTCCTATCGCCCTGTCTATCACGCTTAGATCAAGGTTTCCGGGAATAAAGTTAGCACCGATCCCCTGGATTTTATGGGGACGAGGGCTGAGAGGCTGCTTGCGAAATGTTTGCGCAATTAGCGGGGAGTCTTCGGGTTCCACCGCAATGCTTTGAATGGATTTTTTTTCCGTATTTTTGATATAGCGTGAAATGCCGCTGATTGTTCCACCGGTGCCGACCCCTGCAACCAATACGTCAATGCTTCCTTCTGTGTCTTCCCAGATTTCAGGCCCAGTTGTTAGTTCGTGTATTTCAGGGTTGGCGGGGTTGTCAAATTGCTGAAGCAAAACGTAACGCTCCGGTTCCATTTCTAAAAGGGATTGCGCTTTTTCAATGGCGCCTTTCATGCCAAAGCGACTATCGGTAAGGATGAGTTTTGCGCCAAGCGCTTTAAGAAGTTTGCGGCGTTCTAGGCTCATGGAGTTCGGCATGGTCAGGGTGAGGGGGTAGCCCCTTGCTGCGGCAACAAACGCCAGTGCAATGCCTGTGTTGCCGCTGGTGGGTTCCACTAACTCTTTTCCTGCGTGGAGCGTGCCATTTTTCTCGGCAGCTTGAATCATATTAGCGCCAATGCGGCATTTAATAGAGCTACTGGGATTTCTGCTTTCCAGTTTCGCCAGAATAGTGCTGCCGGCGGGGCCAATATTATTGATTCTGACTAAGGGGGTGCCGCCAGTGCTGAGTGAATTGTCTGCGTATAATTTGGACATATTTTATGTGGGCTGAGCGTTTGTTATTGTGGGTTTTGGTGGAGCATCTTAGTTTAGGGTGTTGTGCTTGTTTGTAATAGCTTTGCAAGAACAAAGCTATTCACGCACCCTATTGGATTGAAATAAGTTTGCCTTGATTAGGCAGGCTACTATTTGTATCTACACTCTCACAAATGTGTCCAATAACCCGGTCGAAGCAATTGGCTTGTTTCAGTGTTTTTGCAAGTTGCTCTGCATGGTTGGGCGAAACAGATATAAGTAAGCCCCCGCTAGTTTGTGGGTCGCAAAGTAAGGTTTTTTGAAAATCTTCAAGGGGGCTGACTTTGTGTCCATAGCTGGAGAAGTTTCTAGCGCAGCCTCCGGGAATACACTGCTCCGAAATATAGTGGTCAATATTTTTTAGTG
>DFBZ01000082.1:0-1528 GCA_002366835.1 Gammaproteobacteria bacterium UBA3067 | reverse complement strand
GGGTGTGCGGCGATTTCGCTGCCAATTTTGTTGAGTCGGCACATTGTTTCTGTAGCGACTCCAATGTCTTCTCGAAGTAATTTGTTTTGTTTTTCAGCGGTGGTCATTATGCCAATACCTAAAGGCTTGGTAAGGAATAGCACGTCGCCCACTTGCGCTTTACTGTTTAGCTTAAGGTGTTTTTGATTAACAATGCCTGTTACGGCGAGGCCAAATATTGGTTCGGGGCTGTCGATGCTATGGCCGCCAGCGAGTGGGATATTGGCCTCGCGGCAGGTTTCTCTTCCTCCCGAAATTACTTGGTTAGCCACTGCAGAGGAGAGCTTTGAGGTGGGCCAGCCAAGAATAGCGATGGCCATAAGTGGTTTGCCCCCCATCGCATACACATCACTAATGGCGTTGGTGGCGGCGATGCGACCAAAATCAAAGGCATCATCGACAATAGGCATAAAGAAGTCGGTGGTGCTTATGATGGCGTTATCATCATCGATGGCATAGCACGCGGCATCGTCATTGGTATCGTTGCCAACAAGTAGCTTGGGGAATAATGGATCGGGCTTCAGTTGTCCTACAATTTCTTTGAGGGTTTGTGGAGATATTTTACAGCCACAGCCAGCACCATGACTGTATTGTGTAAGTTTTACGGGGCTTGTCATTGGTGGAAACCTTCCATTATATGTATTTTCAAAAAAATCACTTGCGATGATACGGAAAAAAAGTCGTGTTGGGCAGGGCGTAAAGAAGTGATGCGACAATTTGTCGCTTTATATTCGTATAGCGCTTTATGTGAATGACAAACTTGGTAGATAGTTGCCTCGCTTAAAAATCTTTAAGAATACTGCTTACATAATTTTTAGGCGGTATTGTTAGTCACTATTATTAAAAGTATAAAAAATGCAGAGAGTGGTACAGGGCCTTTTGTTCACAGCAAGTGGATGCTCTTAAGGTTATTTCCGAATTGCTGGATGTTTGGTCTCGTAGTGGTTCGAGTTGTGATCTCTTAAAATGTATTTATAAATAGATATAATTAAACATTGGGGAATATGTGCATGTCGGCTTTTAAGCCGAAGTGGCTTACGGGTGGTTCTGCTTTGTTTTTATCGTTGAGTGTAAAGGGCGCGTTTGCCGAATACGCTTATAGCTTTCCAGAGTCTGTCTCTCCTTTGAGCGAGCTCGCTTAACTGGCACGCGTACTTAATATAAGAATAAAAAAAGCCTGCCAGAAATTTCTGCTAGGCTTTTTTTATGGGCGAAGGTTTTTATTAGATACGAAGGGCAATATTCAGGCTGCTGCTTTTCCTGCAATAAGCACTTTAATGACTATCCATAAAAAAAGTGCCCCACCGATTATGGAAATAAAACCACCCAACCCCATCATGACCATTCCTGCTATTTCGGGTAGTTGATCTAGACCCTGTTCAGCCTCAGCAGCTTTAGCTTGCACGCCGTAACCGCCAGACCATGCCAAGCCTAAAATATGTAGAAATTGCCTGCCTCCATAAATGTAGGGCTGCCAATGGGCCAGCCT
>DFBZ01000003.1 GCA_002366835.1 Gammaproteobacteria bacterium UBA3067 | reverse complement strand
GTGGGTGAACCCCCTGCTACCAAAGGGTATCCGCCGTCGGTCTTCGCAAAGTTGCCGCAACTTGTGGAGCGAGCGGGCAATTCAAAAAATAAGAAAGGCTCTCTTACGGCTATCTATACCGTCTTAACAGAGGGTGATGACCAGCAGGACCCTATTGCAGATGCGGCACGGGCAATATTGGACGGGCATATTGTTCTTTCACGCCGCTTAGCGGAAGAGGGGCATTTCCCCGCCATTGATATTGAGGCTTCGGTGAGTCGAGTCATGCCGCAAATTGTTTCAGACTCCCACTTGGCCAATGCGATAAAAATGAAACAGATTTACTCGCGCTACCAACAAAACAAAGACTTAATCATGGTGGGGGCTTATGCCAAGGGCAGCGACCCTCAAATTGATTTTGCGATGGCACAAATGCCTCGAATACGCGAGTTCCTTCAGCAAGCTATGTCAGAAAAAAGTGAGTGGCGTGAAGGAATCGGCGCATTAAACGAATTGTTAAGCGTCGACCAAGACTTACAAAATGTGCCTAAAATATAAATACACCCTGCCTATCGCTGACGCGCCGTTATGAAACGTTCAAAACGTATTCGACAACTAAAACGACTGCTCGATCAAGATGCAGAGCGTGAGGCCATTAAACTGGCAAAAATGCAGACACAGCTGACGGATGAGAAAAACAAAATTGCGCAGCTGGTAGACTTTAAAAAGGATTATCTTCATCGCTCTACAAATGAAGGAGGGAAAGTGCGGCCAGCACAGTTACAAGATCTTGAGAAGTTTACTAAGCAACTTGATTTTTCTATTGGTCAGCAAAACAAATATATTGAAGTGCTTATGCAGCATGTTGAAGCACAAAGAGCAATTTGGCTTAAACTTAATAATAAGATTAAAGCCTATGAGCAGTGGATCGAAAAACTTCGTATTGAAGAACAAATTATTGAAGGGCGGAATGAGCAAAAGATGCAGGATGCTTTTGTGATAAATCAGCGCCATAATAAGTGAGATAGAAAATGTCAAATCCCTTACAAATTGAACTCTCATCTGTTATAAATCTGAGTACGATAGGAGCTCTTAAAACACAGTTGGATGATGCTGTGTCGAAAAATGCCGATGTGAGTTTACTGGGTGTTAACGTTGAAAAGGTGGACACCGCTGCCATGCAGTTACTTGCAGTATTTTGCGAAAAAATTAGAGCAGATGGTAATACCTTAAGCTGGGTAAAACCCTCGGAAGAAGTGGGTAACGTCGCTGCTTTGCTGGGCCTTGAGTCAGCACTGTGCTTGGCTGAAAAAGGCTGATTTTTCTCACCCTCCTTTTCTTTCTAGCTTGTTTGTAATTTCCCCCTCTTGTGTGTAATCCGAGCGTTCATTCTTAACCGTTGCGTTAAGCCGCGCGCCTTTCAAAAAGCCATAAAAATTGTGGGCCATTTTTGGCCTTTCTTGTTGTTGCATAAGATCATCTCCTGATTATTCTTACTTCTGTGCCCTGCGGTTACAAAAAACTCCCCACCGTCTAAATCCTTGTCTAGTCTTTAAATATGAAGTGAAAACTTTCTCTGGTTTTTGAAATGATATTGGAGCTTTGAGATGGCAACAATCTTGGCGGTGGATGATTCTGCCTCTATGAGACAAATGGTTAGTTTTACCCTGCAAGGCGCTGGCCACGAGGTGATTGAAGCGGAGGATGGTCAAATCGCCTACGACCTAGCGCAGCAACATTCAGACGTTGATCTGGTTCTTTCGGATGTGAATATGCCAAATATGGATGGCATATCACTGATAAAAGCACTCAGGGGAATGGACAGCTACAAGTTCATCCCTATGCTGATGTTGACCACTGAATCCACAAAAGATAAAAAAATGGAAGGTAGGGCAGCCGGTGCAACGGGTTGGATTGTAAAACCGTTTAACCCTGACCAGCTTCTTGCAACCATTAATAAAGTGATTGGGTAAAGCGCGATGGCTGTAGATATTACTCAGTTTCATGAAATGTTTTTCGAGGAGAGCTTTGAAGGACTAGAAGTGATGGAGAATGGGCTTCTTAACCTGCCTCCTGGAAGTTCTGATATTGAGCTGATTAACGATATCTTTCGTGCTGCCCACTCTATAAAAGGCGGTGCTGGTACCTTTGGTTTCAATGAGGTGAGCGAGTTTACGCACGACCTTGAAACTCTGATGGACCTTATGCGTGAGGGCAAGTTTTCTGTCACAAGCGAAGCCGTAGAGCTTATGCTGCAAGCAGTGGATTGCCTGCGTCATATGATGACGGAATTAAAAGACAAGCGGCCTATCGACTACTCTACCGCGAGTGAAATATCCAAACACTTTAAACTCATATTGGAAAAACCAGAGGCAGCTGCTCCAGAACCAGAACAGGTTCCTGCTGCCAATGACTCCGGTACTGAATGTAAAGGCTGGCGTGTTGGATTTAAGCCAAACCCTGAAATGTTACAGACCGGGAATGAGCCTTACCGAATAATTCGCGAGTTGGGCGAGCTAGGGGATATTAAGGTGCATGTCCTGCTGGATGATTTGCCATCCTATGAGCTGATTGAGCCCTGTGAATGTTACCTCGCGTGGCAGATTGATTTGTCCGGCGAGGACGTAAGCCGTGACGCGATTGATGAGATTTTTGAATGGGTGATCGACGACGCTGAAATAAGTGTTGAAGAAATATCGGGTGCGGAAGCAGTTATACCCGAAGAAGCACTCATATCTAAAGAAGCACCCATTCAGACCTTAGATAAGCCTAAAGAAACGGATAACCCTCTTCCAGAACCTAGCGCAGTGCGTAAAGAAGTTTCACCTGCCCCTGCGGTAGAGATAAAAAGTGAAG
>DFBZ01000095.1 GCA_002366835.1 Gammaproteobacteria bacterium UBA3067 | reverse complement strand
GTTAATATCCAAAAAGGGAACGCGCGCCTTTAATGCAGTGTACATATTTCGCCCGCCTGCAATGAGTATGTCGGCCTTGTGTTCTTTAACGATACGTATCAGTTCTTTCGGATTGCCGTCGTCAATCATTAAGGTATCCTCGCCCATAAGTTCACGAATGCGTGCTTTGTCTTCTTCCGTCGATTTTTTGGTGCCCGTGGCAACCACCTTCATACCTAAATCTTGCAAGGCAGAAATAACCGACCACGATTTAACGCCACCGGTATACAGCAACACACGTTTGCCTTCTAATCGGGGTCGCCATTGATTGAGTAATTCACGGATACGCTTCTCCTCCCGTTCTATTAGGGCCTCAGTTCGCGCGACTAAATTTTCATCGTTCAAATAGCTGGCGAAATTGCGCAACGCTTCCGATGTATCGGTAATGCCATAAAAGCTGCCTTCAAACCACGGCATGCCGTAACGATCTTCCAGTTTGCGTGCAACGTTAAGCATCGCCTTAGAACAAACCATCATATTCACCTCAGCACGATGCATGGTTTGTACTTCGGCGAAACGCGCATCACCAGAGAGGGTACAAAGCACACGAATACCCAACTCATCTAACAATGGCAATACATACCAAAATTCCCCGGCAATATTGTATTCACCCACCAGGTTCACATCATGAACAACGATGCCTTCAGGTTTTATATGCTCAGCCACCGGTTCTGGTTCTTTTGTACCGACGACATATTTAATCATCGATTCACCAGCAATACGGTTGCCCAGATTTTTAGTACCATAGAATCCGGCCGCATCTACCGGCACCACCGGCACAGCAAAACGTTCCTCCGCTGCACGGCATATTGCATCAACATCATCGCCGACCAATGCTGGAACACAGGTGTTGTAAACAAATACCGCAGGCGGATGATAATCTTCTACTGCCTGTTTAATACTATGGAACAGGCGCTTTTCACTTCGCCCCATAATAATATCTTGTTCCGTTAAATCAGTGGTCATACCCACACGATACAGATCCGACCCACTGCTACGTGTGCCACGGTTATCCCAAGAGCTCCCTGCACACGCAATGGGGCCATGCACAATGTGCGCAACATCGGCAATAGGCAATAAGGCAATTTGTGCGCCGTCAAAAGCACAGCCCCCGGCAGTCGAACCGGGTTTAGGTTTTGCACAACCGGACTTTTCTTTCTTATTGTGCTCGCAAGCTGGCTCGTCCAACAATTCAGCAATATCTTTGGATTTCATCTGATGACTTGCTCCTACTCTTGTGATGCATCTTTGCAAATTAATCGTTTTTCGAATTTACAAACATCTCTCACCGCTGTTGTTGCAACACTCAGACCAAGGGGAGCTATCGCTCTAAACTACTGAAAAAACAGGTGTTAGAGTCATTCACAAAATGTAGCAGAAACGACAATGAAGCGCTTATTACAGATTCTACGCCGACAAAAAACCAAGAATACTGGTCATAAAATTTTGTATTGCGCCTATATGAAGTAGCACTAGCACACGAAAACTAAGGAAAAAGGCGTAAAAATTTAGATGCGTAATGAACATGGCACAAAGTTTGATAGAAGCTAAATGAAGTTCGACGATGCAAGGCAGAGTGGAATTTCATGCCGGTAGGTTGATTAAAATTTACCGAGGCATTAGTCAATTTTAAATCATTAACATCCGTTTCCAACAAGCGAGGAATATATCCGTGAGCATAAAAGAAATTACCAATTTTTCAGAAAAATCCAAAGCCGATACCGAACTAGGCGGAAAATTAAAAGAGTGCCAAAAGATAAAGGAACTCATTGCACTAGGTAGCGAATACGGTTTCACATTAGATGAAGTGGATCTGTATCCACCTAATGAACCTCAGTTTGTTGCCGCTCAGCTTTCTGAAAAATTGGAAAAAGCCCTATTACGTATGTAATAGATAAAATGAAGCAAAACCTTTTTGGCGTGCAGCAAAGTAATGAACACCTATGAATAAGAAATAATTTCCCAACATTTTTTCCTATTTCAAACTCATTATTAGCTGCACAACCCCATCGGGCAAGGCTCTCTTCATATCATGACTAAGAGGTAAAACAATGGGATTCTATATTAGCACTGCCTCTGCCAGTGCAGACCTAAAAGACAGCCCGATAAATCAAGCTATCGTTCGCTTAGCCTCTAACATAGCAAAAATAAAAGCGCGCGGTGATATTCCAAAATCACCAAGTCTGGATATCAGCTTTTTATTGCCAGGAAAATTTGAAAAGGCAGATTTCACAGGCATGCAGATGGGGGGTTACACCCCAATAAATGACACTCTATTTTTTGAGTGCGCCGTACCTGACAATATTGTTTTTTCCATACGTTCTGATCAATACCTCGATGCAGTGCTTAGTGATATTATCGCCAACGCAACAGACTACTTTAACGAGATATCTGTAGATTTCGACAATTCACTCTGGACAAATAGCCTACAAGGTCTCACCAATTAACCTTAAGTAAGGTGTTAGTACGTCATCATTGTCAGATCGTTCTACGTTAACGCTACTAGCCTGGGTAAGCGCTATGAATCTAAAGTTTGAACGCCACGTTGCACTTGATCTATTTTCAAATCACCCGGACTTGCGCCGCTGGGAAAACCAACTAAAACTATCTAGTCGAGTCGAGATCCCTTCCACTGCCTTCGATATTGAGCACCTAAACACCCTCATAGCGCTATACCAAAATACGAACCCCGCAAAAACGGCTCTGCTAATTTCCTTGCGCGAAGCGCGCCATTCGCAGCAAACAAAATTTGAATCCTTGGAAGAATTACTGCCCATTTTAATGAACTACCTTCTTTGCGATTATGCCCACGGCTGGTTATTTCGCCTCGATAGTAGCGGGGCAGCACTGCCCTATGTAATTAGTCGCATTGACCTAAACCCGGCTGGACAAGAAGAACAGGCACGCATTTTAATTGAGCTAAAAGCAAACTCTCGGGGCAAATTAGCAAGCAGCCAACTCCTGATTACAGAAAGAGATTTAGGCTACAAAACGATTGCTGAACTACTATCGTCTAAATCATATATAAAGGAAACTCCAGAATTATTAGAACAGTTTAAAGCTAGCAATGAGCGTTACCTCGAATGGCGCGAACAAAGTGGAGAGCAATTTTCAGGAATGGGAATTGGTATCTATGCTGATGACCCCAGTGCCAGCCACCGCAACACTGACTGGGCACGCAAAACCCGCGTACTGCTATCTGCCAGCGGCTCGCCTGCAAGCCTGGTCAATGACGAAACAATTCTCCAAAACCGGGAATTAAGCCTTAGTCAGACGGGAAATGTACTAAAACACCTGGCGAAACGCATCGACCGCAACTCCCCATTTTCTCCAAAAACTGACACCTATATCACAGATCTACTGGAAAAGTGGCCGCAAAATATTTTTACCGAGATTCCGATGCACGGGTATATATTGATGTTTCACTTAGAATTGCATCAACACCTGTGGGTCCATATTGATTGTTTGTCGCCTTACCAATACCAACCTGAACTAAAAGACAAACTGGTACTGCCACAAGAACATTTTGAACTGATTGATATTCTCACCTCCGATATGGAAGTCATTTTTGAAGACATTATTGAAGGAAAATCAGGGGGAACAACCGTCCTTTGCAGCGGCCCGCCTGGCGTAGGTAAAACATTAACCGCCGAAGTTTACGCTGAAATAATTAAACGACCACTGTACCGCGTTCACTCCGGACAGCTGGGGCTAAATGTCGCCGAGATGGAAAAAAATCTCAAAGAGGTTTTGATCCGTGCGCAACGCTGGGGAGCAGTGATGCTAATTGATGAGGCAGATGTTTACATCAAACGTCGTGACGACAACCTCACCATGAACGCCGTCGTTGGAGTGTTTCTAAGAGTGCTGGAGTATTTTAACGGTCTATTGTTTTTAACGACAAATCGTATCGAAGATATCGATGAGGCCATCATCTCCCGCTGCATTGCGATGATCAAATACCAAGCGCCCAATAAAAGTGAACGCCAACGTATTTGGGCCGTTATGGCTGAGCAGTTTGGCCTGCCACTCACTGAGCACTTATCAGAACAACTTTCTGAAGGCTTTGCGGATGCAAGCGGTCGAGACATTAAAGGGCTCTCAAAATTAGTATCGCGCTTTTGCCAACACCGTGGTGTTGCGCCAAGTATGGAAATTTTCAGACACTGCGCCAAATTTCGCGGATTAAGCTTTTCTCCGTCGACTGAAACCCTAGAATAATATCTGTAGAAAACCCAACAAACGACACAAAAAACAGCAATTCATTGTAGATACTTCCCTTGTATATTCCCCTCACCCCCTATATATCATCGTGTTTCGAACACATTTTCTTAGAAAAAAATATGGCATAGTTTTCGCAGAATCATTGATGCAAGTCAACCATTGCTATGTTTTTTAAAGCGTTATTAAAACCTAACCAGGAGTAAACACTATGGCTGAATACGCAGCGTCTCCACAAGAAAATACACTCGAAGCCTACCTTGTGCACTTACAACACTGCCCTTCTTTGGCTGAGTTGAAAAATGTTAAAAACCTCGGTTCTTACAGCAGCAAACAGGCAGCGTATAACAAAGCTGCTGGGCTATATGATCCAGTCGATTACTGCCCAAAATGTTTCACGCGCTAGTGCTAGATATCATCAACAAGCCCCGTTAATTAGAAAAGAATTAGCTCTTGATTCATTTAAAAAAACAAATGTGCGTCGAAAATCACTTGGAGAGTTAACATGTTTGAGCATGAAAAATTAGATGGCGAAAAGTACCGCGTTATTACAGTAAACGGCTCTTTTATCAAAGAAAACGTACTGGAACTACGGGAACCCAAAAACGGCTCTCCTTACGAAGCAGCCAACCGCCAACAGTACGCGGTCGCAGATGACACCCTCGTGGAACGCTTCCTACCACCTCAAACTAAAGGTGATAGCTGGTCCCACGATACCTTAGCCGCAGCCTGGTGGGAAGTTGTCAGCCATCCACCGCATGGCGGTATTATTTCGACTTTTAATTCTGAACTGGGCGGCGGATACATGCGTGACCTCGACCCTAATAACAATGTAGTCGCCTTCGCCGAACAAGGCGAAGAAATTGTTATGGCGTCGGGTGAATATATCGTGACGAGAAAAAAAGACGAACAAGAACTGCGCGCACCTAGCCTGCCGGACTTACGCTGCAGCTATTTTTCAGCCTAATACAGCGTATTAGGTTTGAAGACTCAGAACTAAAGGCAGCGCTAATTTAAACAGCCGTGAATGAGAAGAGCTGTAAATGAAAGGCATGCACTTAAGCCAACCTGTCGCATCGTGTTATGGGTACCAATATCACAAGCTAAGCCATCAATGATGAAGTATTAGCTATAAAAAAATCCAGACCTTGCCAAAGGGCTTACTTTCCCACTACACTGCCCGTATAAACAGTACGTAAAGCGAAAAGTGAGCCTATCCATGACGCAACCCCGAAAACAACTCGTCTCGGTAAGCGACACCCCCTACTATCACGTCGTCTCCCGTTGCGTCAGACGGGCCTACCTTTGTGGGCAAGATCCCCTCACTGGAAAAAGCTACGAGCATCGTCGGCAATGGATCGAAAACCGAATTCGAATTCTCTCGTCCATATTCTCCATCGACATTTGCGCCTATTCAGTGATGTCTAATCACCTTCATATTGTTGTCAAAATCTTACCGGATGAGATTGATCTGCTGAGTAATACCGAGGTAGCTGAGCGATGGTGCTCGCTGTTTAAAGGCCCAATACTGGTACAGCGATGGCAAGCTGGTGAAACTCTATGCTCGGCGGAATTACAGACCGTTGACGACTGCATCAAGCTGTACCGAAAACGTTTGGCGAGCCTCAGCTGGTTTATGAAGTGCCTGAACGAGCCCGTCGCCCGACAAGCCAACAAGGAAGACTTGTGTACCGGCCACTTCTGGGAATCCCGATTCAAATCTCAGGCATTGTTAACAGAACAAGCATTATTATCCTGCATGGCATACGTTGATTTAAACCCTGTTCGCGCAAACATGGCCGCCACACCTGAGTCGTCAGAATACACCAGTATTAAAGAGCGCATTAAACCTACATTTAATCCCGATCTGGCGGCTCAAGAACAAATTGAAAACCAAAGCCTGCTCCGTTTTAATATTGCAGAAAAACCTTTGGCTAAGTTTGAAGGCAACGAAAAAAATGGCCAAAACAATGGCATTCTGTTTTCTCTTGTTGATTATTTAGAGCTGGTTGATTCTACAGGTAGAATTATCCGATCAGATAAACGCGGCGCTATTCCTAGCAACCTACCCCCAATACTGGAACGCATGGATATTAATTTAGAAACATGGCTTACCAGTGCCACCGAGTTTGAGTCCACTTATTACAGACGGCTCACCAAGCCAAGAAAAAGGAAATGTTTGGCGAATACAGCTTAACGTGTAAGCTTTTATTTCTGATATATTTCTAAAAACAAGACCTCAACGGATTTCGTGTACCTGCCTTTTGAGAAAACTGGGTAATTTTACGGTTTTTGCCTCAATACACCCCATCTTGATGCCACTCGCTCAACGCATTCTTTTATTTTAATCATTATCGTTAAGCATCCGGTTCGGATTTTTTTGTTTTTTCTAGAGAGTGCCTGTCCTGCTTGGCTACTCCAAGCCAAGAAAAAGGAAATGTTTGGCGAATACTGGTTAGCGTGTAAGCTTTTCTTTCTGATATATTTCTAAAAACAAGACCTCAACGGATTTCGTGTACCTGCCTTTTGAGAAAACTGGGTGATTTTACGGTTTTTGCCTCAATACACCCCATCTTGATGCCACTCGCTCAACGCATTCCTTTGTTTTAATCATTATCGTTAAGCATCCGGTTCGGATGTTTTGTTTTTTCTTCGAAGTGCCTGTCCTTTGGAAGTGCCTGTCCTAGCTTATTAACCTACCCCCAATACTGGAACGCATGGGTATTAATTTAGAAACATGGCTTACCAGTGCCACCGAGTTTGAGTCCACTTATTACAGACGGCTCACCAAGCCAAGAAAAAGGAAATGTTTGGCGAATACAGGTTAACGTGTAAGCTTTTATTTCTGATATATTTCTAAAAACAAGACCTCAACGGATTTCGTGTACCTGCCTTTTGAGAAAGCTGGGTAATTTTACAGTTTTTGCCTCAATACACCCCATCTTGATGCCACTCGCTCAACGCATTCTTCTATTTTAATCATTATCATTAAGCATCCGGTTCGGATTTTTGTTTTTTCTTGGAAGTGCCTGTCCTGCGTGTTATGGCGTGTTATGTGCGGATTTTTTGTTTTTTCTTGGAAGTGCCTGTCCCTTAGAAGGGTATTCTAGAAAGTGCCTGTCCTGTGTATTTCTTTAAGAAAACTGGGTAATTTTACGGTTTTTGCCTCAATACACCCCATCTTGATGCCACTCGCTCAACGCATTCTTTTATTTTAATCATTATCGTTAAGCATCCGGTTCGGATTTTTTGTTTTTTCTCAGGAGTGCCTGTCCTGCGGGTTGTGTTGCGGGGAGACCAAGATGGATTGTTTCATAAGGCCTGCGAGAAATTCCTCGGGGGGTAGCGTGAGTGTGGGCGCTGAATGGTATGACGGTGCTGAGGTGGCCTACTTGGGTGTGTTTGAAATGGGGCTAATTAGTTTTTCTATAATGCCATGTTGCACATGGTGAAGCACACTGATGCGCAGTGGCTTTTCTGTTTGTGCACGCTGCATTTCTGCCAGTAGCTTACTTAAGCCTTCAATAATTGCCAGAATTTCTTCCAGAATACTGGGGCCGGGTAAACGGTAACAGGTGGAAGAACAAAGGAACAAAGGGGTCAAGTATCATATTAACTGCGAAATGAAAGAGGCGATCACCTGTGCAATCGTAAAGAAACCAAAGGAATCAATATGATACTTGACCCCTTTTCTTCTTTGTTTTTCATACCTTCGAATCCAATATCGCCGGGTTGGTTTATGTATTAGTCATAACGCCGTTATAAACAGACCCAAAGCGGAGCGCAGTTTTTGCGGTATAGTGGCGAAGCCACCGCAAAAATGGAGCGTAGCTTTGAGGGTCTGTTTGATAACATTGTTAACTCAGGGATAGCCTATTTGAATACTACTCACACCCGCCCTCATCTAATACACAGCGCTCATCTTTGTCGCAGCACCACCAAGATGTCCCCGCTCGGCAAGTTTTTTTGTCACTTGAACACTTGCCTAGCCCAATATTTTGGGCCAACTCAAGACTAACAACTCCATTCTTGCTAGTCTCTAGTATGTCATCGCATATCTTAGGTGAACTGGATAACAATTCAGCATCAGTTTTTACAACCAAGTCACTCGCCGCAACAAAATTCAAAGGTGTGATACATACAACGACTAACAACAGCTTACGCAGAACAACAAACATAGCTTGTTTCATACTTAATCTCCTTAATTAGTAATTAATGGTACACATGCTTGCTTTGTACAATCACACCTTAATAAAGGCATGTATTTCCCGACGGGAATTTCGAGTTAACTTGTTATTAACAGGAACTAATTCCTTTTAAGCCTTACGTATAACCCGACTATAATTCCTGTTAATATCGCAATCAAGCGCAAACTATGAATACTTTGTATCATACCAAAACAAACGCAATCCGAAGTCTCACTTTCAACCGAAACCCGCTCGGCTAATGGATCAGGTCAAAGAGTTTCTACGCTATCACAAGTTTTAGCGGCTTTGAAAGAAACCCTGAAAACTGCTCGTTAATCACACAAAAAACTTCACGTTTCGATAATATGTTCAAATTTCCGCGCAAGATAACGATATTATTAACAGGCTATTAAACATCAATGACTTATGTGTCAAGCCAATGTGCAACGTGTCGCAAGCTATGTGACAGGTAACAACAAAGTCGCCAAAACCTCAAAAGCCCATCACACCCTTGCTGCAATCTGCTCAAGACTACGGCCAATAATATCCAAATAAACCTGAAAACAAGGAAGTCCCGATTGATAAATAACAAAGGCATCTTCCGCATCACGGCATTTCGCTGCGCTTAACTCGTTCAACAAACGCGCCGTCATTTTAAACAAGCTATCAATCGTCATGGCCAGCCAAATATCATTATCGACCCATTTATCAACAAAATTGTGTAAGCGTGCAAACTGATACTTTAGCAAGGGATAGTTGGTATTAACTTCTTTGCGTTTTTTAAACTGCAAATACTTTTCATAGGTGAGTTCCGCATTGATCCGCGGACGACTGATTTCCTTCAGATAGCAATTCAAAAATATTTGGGATGCTTGATCAAAGCCTTCAATAAATTCTTGTTCAGAACGAAAACTTACCAAGTAAAAAAAGACACAGGGGTCAAGTATCATTTTGACGCTTTGCGATGAATAAAGAACAAATAAATTGAGTGCCGTCTCTGCGAGAATCGCTAAACAGTCAAAATGATACTTGACCCCTTTGCTCCTTTGCTTGTGACCCCTTTGACCATTGGCTACTTGATTAAACGGCTTTCTTTTTTCTTGAAAATCCAATACCTGCTAAACCTAAGCCTAGTAGGGCAAGAGTAGCGGGTTCTGGAACTGCTGCTATGTTTGAAACGGTTACTGTACTTGTTAAAGAAATACTACTGCCCCCAGTAATTCTGTCGCCATTTGTAAAAACAATATCATTTGCAGTGCGCAACTCATTACCTGTAGCCGCTAATGGCCCTTGTGGAACAAGTAATGTTGACAAATCAAACTGACTACCAAAATCTAAATTTGACGTACTGTAAGCAGTAAAAATTGTACCAAAATAACCAACAGTGTCCGTAAAGCCAAAAACGCTATCACCAAAATACAAATAGGTGTCAGATACAACTCTTTCATTGTTTAATCCCAACCCAGTAGAGGTAAAAAATACATCTACATCATAAAAGTTTTGCCAGTTCCCAAATCCTGAACCCAAGTTTTCTGTATTTGTATCAACTACAATAGACATCTCGATACCAGCAGTATTTTGGGTGATACCGTTGAACTCCAAGCTTCTATCTGCAAAATCGTAATCTATAGAGATTAACCCAGCATTAGCCGCCCCAGAAAACAAACAAACAAACAAACAAACAATTTTTCTCATATCATTCTCCAAAAGTTAAATTCTATTTGGCCAATTCCAGGCAAATATAATGCCTAAAATACAACATACTAATTTAATTAAATGAACACTTAGAAATGTGTAAAAAATTCTGACAACATATCAGACTGATTGTAAAAATATTTTGCAGCTCGATTGGTGTCAGTCATTCGCGGCCTAACTTGTTATTAACAGAAATTAATTCCCTTTAAGCCTCACGTATAACCAGACTATAATTCCTGTTAATATCGCAATCAAGCGCAAACTAAGAATACTTTGCATCATACCAAAAAAAACGCAATCCGAAGCCTCACTTTCAACCCAAACCCGCTCGGCTAATGGATCAGGTCAAAGAGTTTCTACGCTATCACCTGTTTTAGCGGCTTTGAAAGAAACCCTGGAAACTGATCGTTAATTACACAAAAATCTTCAGGTTTCGATACTATGTTCAAATTTCCGCGCAAGATAACGATATTATTAACAGCCTGTTAAACATCAATGACTTATGTGTAAAGTCAGTGTGCAACGTGTCGCAAGCTATGTGACAGGTAGCAACAAAGTCGCCAAAACCTCAAAAGCCCATCACACCCTTGCTGCAATCTGCTCAAGACTACGGCCAATAATATCCAAATAGACCTGAAAACAAGGAAGTCCCGATTGATAAATAACAAAGGCATCTTCCGCATCACGGCATTTTGCTGCACTCAACTCGTTCAACAAACGCGCCGTCATTTTAAACAGGCTATCAATCGTCATGGCTAGCCAAATATCATTATCGACCCATTTATCAACAAAATTGTGTAAGCGTGCAAACTGATACTTTAGCAAGGGATAGTTGGTATTAACTTCTTTGCGTTTTTTAAACTGCAAATATTTTTCATAGGTGAGTTCCGCATTGATCCGCGGACGGCTGATTTCCTTCAGATAACAATTCAAAAATGTTTGGGATGCTTGATCAAAGCCTTCAATAAATTCTTGCTCAGAACGAAAACTTACCAAGGGTTGCAAATTATCCAAAACCAGCTGATAGCTGTTGGAAATATCCTGCACTAGGCTTTGATAATCCTGCCGGAAGGATGGGTCGTCGATAAAGCTAATAATAACCTTATCGACCGCTGCAAGTTCCACAGCTGTCATGCTGATGGTCGCTAAATCTTTTAAACAATTTATCTCTGTAGCCACAATGACACCCGCCTTAGCTTAGGTCATTCACTTCGGCGATGCAGGCGCCCTCTCGCACCGCATGCAGTGCGTTATTAAAAACAAGTTCGGATTCAAATAGCACACTTTTCACCAGTATTTTCCCTGCCTGATTCTTTATGGCAAAATATTTTTCTCCGGCGGAGCTATCGCCTACTGCTATATTTTGGCTCATCATTGAACCAACCCGTACATCCTGTATGGCCCGCTCAGCTTCCTCTTTGCTGGAAAAGTGCGTACTGGACAGCAGCAGCTCACCTTTCGCGTCAAGCCCAGTAAAGAAATAGTTTTCATCCGCTTTGGATTTCAGTTCAAATGATATTGGCATTTTTACGCCCTCTTGTTGTTTTCTTAATAACGGTAACCTTCTTCAGCCAAAACCTGGCGCACAGCCGAACGCTGCTTCATTGATTCATAATGCGCTTTACACTTTGGTGGTAAACACATTTGGGTTTTATCTGCCCAAAACTCGACATAAAACAACGCTGCGTCCACGACGGTGAATTGTTGGGCTAGATATTCACCGTTTTGATCTAAAAACTCTGCTACGACCATAAAGCCCTTGCTGACAATTTCTTCACCTTTTTTCTGAATAGTTTCTTTACTGGCGTCACTCAAGGTTTCTTCTTGACAGTAGACTTCAGGGGTAAAAATACGGGTAAAACCAGCGCCATGAATTTGATTAACGATATAGCCCATCAAGTCGAGCGCTTTAGCTTGATCAGCGATACTCTCAGGCAACAAGCCGGCCTTTGGGTGCGCTGTTGCTAACCACCATGCGATACCCTGAAAAGAGGTTAATGCTGTGCCGTCATTCAGCACTAGAACGGGAATGGTAGATTTCGGGTTAATGGCAATAAACTCAGGTTTATATTGATCACCTGCCATTAAGTTAACGAGATTGGCACTGAAAACCATCTCCAGTTCTTCAAGTAAAATATGGATGCCTGTGGAGCATGAGCCAGGGGTCATATAAAAATTAATCATCGTCACCCCTTGCCTTAACGGGCAGTATGCCTTCGGCCCTTAAGCGGGCTTTGAATTTTTTCATCACTGGGCGGGATATTTGTGTCTCTGCCAGTACCCGCGTTTCGTATACTTGTGTTAGAAGTTTCTCGGTACCTATTGCTTTAGCGCGCGCAATTAGCTGGTGGTAACTCGCATCCAAATGTAAGCCCGGTAAACCGGTGATGCAGTCGTACAAAGAGGCCATAACAGTCTTTTCATCGGAGGGCATTTTACATTTTCCATCAAGAATTTTTAGCATCACCGCAGTAATGCAATCCACCTCAGAGCGGGAAAAATTGGCTCCGGCCACCCAAAGACTGAGCGCTTGTGTGCCTGCAGTTGTAGTGCCTAACGTGGAGAGACTTAGCGCTGACTTAGTCACTTTCGCCCCATAGAAATTCATCAATTTCGCGCATTAACATCGCATTGGTCTTTAGATTACGCGCAATATCCTCGGCTTCACTTTCAGTGTAACCCTGTAAATTAAAGCTGATCATACCAGTTGGTTCGCCCTCGTAAAAAATCTTTACTGTCATTAACCAAAAGCCGTTTTCCTGCAGGTGCAAGCTAGTAAAAGCTTTAAGTGGGCCTTCAAGCTGAGAAATTATATGATGCGACTTTACTGATTCAGCATTTTCTGAAGGCATCAATCCCAACTCTCTTCTTCTGATTCTTCTAACATTTTGTCAAAGCGATTATTGCCATTCAGCTGTTTATTTTTATTCTTAAGAATATTCGCTAACCAAAATTCTGTTTGGCCATTTAGCTGTGTTTGAAGTTCCTCAATCAAATCTTCGATATCGGGGCCGCCCTTTACCTGTACCGGGGTAATGCCCAGCGTGATTAGCTGCCGTGTCGCTGACCCGCCAATGGAACCGCAGTATACGATGTCAGCGCCTTGCAACCAGCTTAGCTTTGGTTTTAGCTTATCCTCGTTGCCATCTTTTTTCTCTACGGAAAACTTTTTGCCACCTATCTCGTGCGCACTATCGGCGCTTATATCATGGGCGAAAAATGCCAACGCAGAACCAAAGTGCTGATCAACCATATCGCCGTCCATCGATGCAAAAACAACAATCAGGCCCTTGCTATCTGATGCAAGGTTCGCTACACAATCAGTGCTTTCTGCCACTCTTTTCTCCTTCATGTATCTTCACAATTTGAGGTTGTGCGTATCAAGCGAATTTCGTAGTGATACTTTGAATTCCTCTGGAAGGAAGTTGTTTTGAGCCATACAAACCCGAAGGCGAGGACGTTCTGCCAAGGTAATTTGTTTCAGGTTGTTATCGCTTACTTGTAGTTCTTCAACGTATTCACTGGCGGAAAGATCCAGCTCTGATAGTTCATTGTCATTGGCATATAAGTTTTCCAGTTTAGAGGAGCCACTTAGATCCAGTTCAGCGATATCATTAATAAATATTTCGAGGTGAGTAAGGTTTGGATTACAACTAAGATCCAGCACTTCCAGTTGATTGTTACCCACATACACCTCTTCCAGTAATGGATTCTGAGTGAGGTCTAGCTCTGCAAGCATATTTCGGGTTAGATCAAGAAATTTTAAGTTAGTGAAGTGTTCGATGCCTCTGGCACTTTTAATTGTTTTTTTTCTCCCTTTAATGTGGGTAAGCTCTTCCGCGTTTTCAACACCGCTTGCCATTACTGCGGCTCTAAATGCTTCATCATCGAATTTAATATCAGCTATTTTCATTACGCTCACCTTTTATCTTGTATAAACTTAACGTTACATAATGTCTTCAAGTGCAGCTTCAAACTGTGGTTTCATCATTGCTACCCAACGATCCAAACGAGATTCGGTATCAATTTTTTGTGACTTATTATCAAGAGCCAAGCCGACAAATTTATTATCCACTACCGCATCTGATGAGGTGAATGTATAGCCATCGGTATCCCAGCTGCCAATAATCGTTGCTCCCTTGGCTTTAAAAATATCAAACAGTTTTCCCATACCATTAACGAAGCGGTCTCCATATTTTTCCTGATTGCCCACCCCATAGAGGGCAATCATTTTCCCGGAAAAATCCACACCCTCCAGTTGAGGTATAAAGTCTAACCAGCTACCAGACTTGACATCATTTTCAGTGCCAGGAAGGTCACCTTCACCGTAAGTAGCAGTTCCCAGAATAAGCACCTGGTACTTCAATAGATCATCCACCGTGACACGATTGATGTTTAGGGGTTTATCTACAAGCTCCGCCCCTAACTTGGTGGCAATTTTTTTACCAATAAGGCGGGTGGTGCCGCTGTCTGTTCCAAAAAAAAGACCAATTTTTGTCATGCTGATTTCACTCCTAAATAACTAACTCAATAATTCAGGCAACTATCTCCGCAACCTCCGCAACCTCCGCAACGCATCCTGTTGCCCTCTTCCAGGTATCGGCGACTCTTAAACTGGATTCAGCAAAATTCGAACCACACCTGCAATTTAATCAAAACGACTAATCAATAACTTACGCAAGTGTTTTTAAATAAAGTTGTACCAATGTATGAAGGAGTTCTGTTTGCTTGTGGTTTTGCAGTAAATACGACAAAACCTGCTTCTATATATTCAACTGTATTTGATAGCGTCTACCTCCTAAACTGAGGTTTTTAGGTTTAGCCATCCATGGTATAGGTTCCAGCCTCAATCATTCCATCCAAAATACTTTTTAATTTCTGGGGGCTAATTAGGCAGCCCACTTCCGATTGGCGTGGCATTACTTCCAGCATCGCGTTTTCTTCTATCAGCACCATGATCGTATTTTGTAGAAATTCTTCTAGGGATTCTGCCTGTGGGTTAAAACCGCCCCAGTGGCCCACTGCAGATTCGGAAGCAAATTTTTTATAGGGCCAAACCGGCATGCTGGCTTGTGCGCCTTGTTCACGCATAATCCATTCTGCTCCGTCATCCAGACCCCAAACCTCTTCGGTTTCAAACACTCGCGTTAGGAAATATTCTAATAGCTCACTTTCCGTCATACTAATAACGGCTTCATATTCATGCTCGTAGGGGCTGTATCGCATGGTTGCTCACCTTTTTTGGCTAGTTAGTTAGAGCACTGCTTTAAACCCTTCAAATTGGGGTGGCCCCAAATACATTTCTTTTCGGCTGCCTGCATTGGCATGCGCCCTGCGGAACGCCTCGGATTTTGTCCAGGTGTTAAAGTGTTCCTCCGACTCCCAAATTACGTGGGAAGCGAACAGGGTAAACTCCTTGTTGGTGCCCCCCTGCAAGAGCTTAAATTCTCTAAACCCGGGCGTTTCTTTCAGCTGCGAATCCCGGTTTTTCCAAACGTCAATAAATTCCTGCTCCTTACCCGGTACAATTCGAAATCGATTCATTGCAACGTACATTGTTTCTCCCTAGGGTTTAGCATCTGAAATATACACTTGGCCACCTCAAACAGATGATGCCTTCTGCGCGTAATCAAGGAGCGACTCTGCTATGGCTTCGTGGGCATATTGATCGATTGCGGTCACGCCAATTGCCTTTAGTTTTTCTCTTGGCCCATCTCCGATTTTGGCAACAAAAACAGCCTCACAGTCATTGATTGTTTGTAAAATTATCGCCATTGCCGACTGGCTAGAAGAATTACCTAAACAATAATTCTCAACATCTCGCATTTCCAGAAGTTCACAGCTTGATTCTTGCACGCTATAAATCCCGAATTTTTTTGCATGGCCAAAATGCTGGCTGAT
>DFBZ01000105.1 GCA_002366835.1 Gammaproteobacteria bacterium UBA3067 | reverse complement strand
CAGAAACGCTGTCATTTTTCATTGGATGAATTACGCTATGAATACCCCGCAGAAGTGCTTCCTCCCGGAAAAGATGCCACACAATATCTACGTGAACTGGTTATACAAGGCGCCAGGCAGCGCTGGCCAAAAGGTATTCCCGATAAAGTCCGCAAACTGCTAGACAAAGAACTTCTTCTTATTAAAGAATTACACTACGAATATTACTTTCTCACCGTTTACGACATTGTACAATTTGCTCGTAGCGAAGGTATTTTATGCCAGGGTCGCGGCTCAGCGGCAAATTCTGCCGTATGTTTTTGTTTATATATTACCGAAGTAGACCCCGCGTTGAACGACCTGCTCATCGAACGATTTATTTCCAAAGAACGTCATGAACCACCTGATATTGATGTGGATTTCGAACACCAACGCCGCGAAGAAGTTATCCAGTTTATTTACAAAAAGTACGGCCGTGACCGTGCAGCACTGGCCGCCACAGTAATTACCTACCGTACTAAAAGCGCCATACGTGATGTAGGTAAAGCACTGGGCTTGGATCTCAGCCAAATAGAACAAATGAGCAAAGCATTTGCCTGGTGGGATAAACGGGCCGAATATTTAACCCGCCTGCAGGAATCTGGCATTAATACAAACACACCCACCATGCGGCACTTTGTACAACTGGTGGAAAGAATTCTCACTTTTCCGCGCCACCTTTCCCAGCATGTGGGTGGTTTTATTATATCCCAAGGCCCCCTAAGCCAACTGGTGCCCATAGAAAATGCCAGCATGGTGGATCGCACCATTATTCAATGGGATAAAAATGATCTCGAAGCTCTGGGCTTAATGAAAGTAGATATTCTCGCGCTGGGTATACTCACCGCAATTCGAAAATGCTTTACTTACCTGCACACGCTACGAGGCCAGCAATGGAGCATGGCCACCTTGCCACCTGAAGACCCTAAGGTCTATCAAATGTTGCAACATGGCGATAGCACGGGCTTATTTCAGGTGGAATCACGCGCCCAAATGGCCATGCTGCCGCGTTTAAAACCAGTCACTTTTTACGACCTGGTTATTCAAGTGGCTATTGTACGCCCCGGCCCGATTCAGGGAAAAATGGTTCACCCTTATTTAAAACGTCGTCAAGGTCTGGAGCCAGTTCATTATGCTAACAATGATATTAAGCAGGTATTAGAGCGCACACTGGGAGTGCCTATTTTTCAGGAACAAGTGATCAAACTCGCCATGGTGGCTGCCGGATTTTCTGCCGGCGAGGCCGACCAACTACGCCGTGCTATGGCGCGTTGGAAAAAAACTGGCGAACTCAAACCTTTTCAGGACAAACTCAAAAAAGGTATGCAAGAGCGACATTACCCCGAAACTTTTGCTGAACAAATTTGCCAGCAAATACAGGGTTTCGGTGAATACGGTTTTCCCGAATCCCACGCCGCCAGTTTTGCCTTACTGGTTTATGTCACCGCCTGGTTAAAATGCTACGAACCCGCCGCCTATTGTTGCGCCCTGCTGAATAGCCAACCCATGGGTTTTTATTCCCCTTCACAATTGGTGCAGGATGCAAAACGTCATCACGTTCAGGTGCTCGACGTTGACGTTAATAAAAGCCAGTGGGAGCATCACCTGGAATACGAAACACATCCATCAGCATCAACATTATCCCCACAGCAGCAACCAGCCATCCGCCTGGGTTTTTTACTCATCAAAGGGCTCAAAAAACAGAGCATCGAAAAATTATTACAGGCCCGCCACAAGAAAATTTTCAGCAACCTTCAGGATCTACTTGATAGAACGCAACTCAGCCCAGCAGAACTGGAAACCCTCACCCGTGGCGGTGCATTGGCGGTGTTATCGGGGAATCGCCACCAAAGCCGCTGGCAAATTCAAGGCATGGAGCCAAGCCGCCCTTTGCTGAACGAAAGGCTTTTACAAGATGACGCCATCACACTGCCCGCACCCAGCACCGGCCAGGAAGTCATGGAAGATTATCGTCACCTCGGCCTGAGCCTTAAGAAACACCCCATCGCCCTGCTACGTCATCACCCTGAATTACGCCACTGTAAACTTGCCGCACAACTAACAGAACTCGGTCATCGTCGCTTTGTTCAAATTGCCGGCATCGTCACTGGCCGACAACGTCCAGCCACCGCAACGGGTGTGGTGTTTATCACCCTCGAAGATGAAAGCGGTAACAGTAATGTTGTGGTCTGGAAAAGTCTGGTGGAACGGCAGCGCGCCACCTTGCTGGGCGCTCGCTTATTAAAAGTAAAAGGCGTCGTAGAACGGGATAAAAATGTGATTCATGTAATAGCGGGAGAATTAATTGACTTAAGCCACTTGCTGGGCGGTTTAAGTTATTCCTCGCGAGACTTCCATTAGGGAAGCGCTGAAAAAATAACAAAGGCAATGGCATAGTGCTTCTCATCTGAAATACTAAGATGGGAAACACTTGCGCCTTTTTCCTGCAGAAGTAATTGCGCTTGGCCGCTGAGAGTCAGATGGGGCCGACCAAGTTCGTCATTCGAAATCTCAAAATCTTGCCAAGATACACCTTGCCTAAAACCCGTCCCCAGTGCTTTAGAGGCGGCTTCCTTGGCAGCAAAACGTTTCGCAAGAAAGCGGGCTTGATCTTTTTTAGATAAAAACTGCTCTCGCTCGATGGGAGTCAGTATGCGCCGAGCAAAGGATTCTCCCCGACGGGAAAGCACACCGACTATTCGGTCAATTTCCACAATATCAGTGCCGATACCAATAATCATTTAATGACCTTTAATGACCTTTAAGGAGCCTCTAATGAGCAAGCCCTGAAAAACTCTGGTTTCTTTTTGAGTGTTTATTTTTGCGCCGAGCGTGGTGCAAAATCTCGTACTCCAACTGCGGCTCCTAAGGTAATGGGGCATAATAATCGCGTTGACCAAGAGTACCGAAAAAACTGGTTTAGAGCTGATCTACAGGGCAATGTTAACGCACTATTATTATGGTTTCGACCAGAAGGTAGAACTATAAACTAACAGCCCTTGTCGAAAATATAGCGCCGACCAAAGTCATTTGCATTAACAATCAGCAACTTAAGATATTTCCATGACCGACTACTAAAGGCTTCCATCGTCAAGAAGCTCGCTTTATTATGATGCCTTAAGCCTGTTACAAGGTAAACGCCAGTATGACAAAAGACCTAAAACCCCAAGGAAAACGATCAACACAATCAGATGTCACGGGTTTTCTCGCCAAAGTCGAGAAACACAAAACCTCTTTAGCAACTCAAAAGAGAGAGCCTGGCAAAACCTGTCGGCTTATTTTTGCCATGGATGCCACCGCTAGCCGCCAGCCCATGTGGGACAGCGCCTGCCACCTCCAGATTCAGATGTTTAACGCCACCACCGCCCAGCAAAACCTCAGTGTGCAAGTTTGTTATTACCGTGCTTACCAAGAGTTCACCGCCAGCCCGTGGTTACACAACAGCGAAGCGGTGCGCGAGAAAATGTGCAGCGTGAGCTGCCTTGGTGGTTACACTCAAATCCATAAAGTGCTTTCTCATACATTGCTTGAAACTAAAAATAACAAGGTGCAGGCCCTGGTATTTGTCGGTGACGCGATGGAAGAAAACCTTGATGAACTCTGCCAATTAGCGGGAAAACTGGGCATTTTAAAGATTCCTGTTTTTATTTTTCAGGAAGGAAGCGACCCAAATGTTCGCCAGGCTTTCCAGCAAATTGCACATTTAAGCGGGGGTGCCTACGCGGCATTTGACGCATCCAGCGCCAAGGAGCTGGGTGCTTTGCTCGGGGCAGCAGCAGCCTATGCCAGTGGCGGGAAAAAAGCCTTAGAGCAGTTTTCCCTGTCGCAATCCAGCAAGGTAAAACAGCTTGTTCATCAAATAACCCAAGCCCCCTGACTTCATGCATATTTTATTAATAATTGCTTTCTGCACCCTTGTTGGCTTCGTGATGCTGAGAGCATGGCCGTCCTTAGATACCAAACAAAAAACCCAGTGGGCTCTGGTCACGACGGCTGTAATACTCGGCGCTCTCGCTCTTACGGGCCGAATGCACTGGCTTGGCGTTTTAGTTGCTGGCCTTGCAGCCAGTTTGCGCGGGCTTATGCCTGTTCTAATTCGTTTGCTGCCTTTATTACAGCAACAGTTTCAACGCCATTCTTTTTCGTCTAAAGATCAGCAGGAACAAGAATCGGAGGTCAACACGAACATCCTGAGTATGCGGCTGAACCATGAGACTGGTGAGCTTTCTGGCGAAGTGCTTTCTGGCCCATTTTCCGGAAAACAGCTCAACAACTTAACGCTAAGCCAGTGCCAACAGCTACTCAATCACTGCGAAGAGGAGGATCAGGACTCTGTTGATTTACTCAATGCCTATTTGGAACAACGCTTTGGCGAATCCTATGGGTCGGCGGATCACGAAGAGACAAAGAGCGGTAGTTCTATAGAAATGAATAACCACGAAGCATTAGCAGTACTGGGCTTGGAGGAAGGGGCCACTCGGGAAGACATCATTGCCGCACACAAAAAGCTGATACAAAAAATGCACCCGGATCGCGGTGGCAGCACCTACCTTGCCAGCAAGATTAACCAGGCAAAGGATATTTTGCTTGGTTAATCTTTATGCTTCTTTTGCCTACTTCAGTAGGTGTAAAAGTAGCTCGGTTTTTTC
>DFBZ01000061.1 GCA_002366835.1 Gammaproteobacteria bacterium UBA3067 | reverse complement strand
AAAAATTGCCTTTTTACCGGATAGCGGCGTCAGCTCCGTACTCAACTCCTTATGTAGCCCTTCTACACTCGGCTTTGGCTTCCTGCGTCGCTCTACCTCCTCCATCCATGGAGTCGTGCGGGTTTCCGTACGGTGCTTCCTTGCTCTCGAATAAAAATTCTAATTTTTAGAGTCCCCCATAGGGGATCCGTAAACCCCTCGCCTTTAGGCGACAGATGTCGGATCCCGAGTTATGCTAGGAAGATGGAGAATTACAAGAAAGGTAGCCATAGGGTTTGGGATTGTAAGTACGACCTTGTGTGGACGACAAAATATCGTAACCAGGTTCTAGATGGTGACGTAGGGTGCCGGTGTCGAGAGTTGTTGAGGGAGATAGCGCAAAGTAAGGAAATGACTATCTACGCAGGATCGATCAACCGAGATCACGTGCATATGCTGATAGGAATCCTACCAAATCTGTCGGTATCGAAAGCGGTTCAATACTTGAAGGGGAAAAGCTCACATAAGTTGCTGTCAGAGTACAGTAGTTGAGGAAGCGCTATTGGGGTCAGCATTTGTGGGCTAGAGGGTACTGGGTTGCAACGAGTGGGAATGTAACTGATGAGGTATGGAAAGAGTACATCAAGAGTCAAACCCCGCCGAATCCAGATAATGATTTTCACGTGGTATAGCGACAGCAATCGGCCAAATGGCCGATCGATCCGGCTTTTAGCCGTAACCCGAAGCCACCGGCTTTAGTCGGTGGAGTATTCACAGACGCCCTTCATATTGTTCAGGTGCAATTCAGCAAAATAGGCATAGATTGAACTTACAGTAACAAAAAGGAGTACGTGTTATGCGGCTAAATAAACCTTTGTTCTCTCTGGCAGTATTAATAACATCTTGGGGCCTGCTTGGCTCGAACCAAGCGTGTGCTTTGGGCGACGAAGAAGCAGCGGCGCTATTTGGGATGGCTGTAGGTGGTTTGACTGCAATTGCTTTAAATCATAATCGCGTTGCACGAACTGAGGTTTATCCTCCTCGCCATAGGCATTCTGAACCACGGCGCACTGCTTCCCAGTATATTGATCACTATGTGATAATTGAGAGTCACCATGAGCATAATTACAGAAAGAATAATCGCGGCCATGGCCATGGTAAACGCCGTAAAAAAGCAGTGAAATATCGCAATGCTTTGAATTACCGACACGATGCAGATTCTCACTATAACTCTACGCATGTGCGACGATACAAATATGCATACTAACGTTGCTTGGTGAGACGCGGAAATTTATCTCAGTGCGGTAACTTTGACAAAACTTCAGGCTGTCATTTTTAAAAACTGGGTGCTAGCCCCTTAACAATTCCGACGTATTGGTCTTTGTTTTCGAGGGCTAGGGCAAGAGGCCTATCCAGTTTTTAGGGGGATTAGCTGTAGGTCTAATTTTAATTAAGGCACATCACGTTAGGTGGTTTAAGAGGAAAGCCTCGTCGAAAAGCTCGTATGCTTATCCATTTTTCACGCCCATTTCCGTTTGAAAAGACTTCAATTTCCCTTCGCTCAATATCCTGCTAACCTAGCCTTGCGAGTTGCACATAAAAAAATACTAAAAAGGAACTTATAATGACAAACGCATTTTGGGCTTGGGCGGAATCCGATCCAGATAGACGGGCACTGGTGACGGCAGAGGGCGATATACTAAGTTTTGGCGAGCTAGGTGGGCGTGTAAATCAGCTATCCCGTGGTTTGCAGGCTATGGGCCTGCGGCGTGGTGACGGTGTAGCTATTATGCTGAACAATCATGCGGAATGGGTGGAAGCTTTTCTGGCAGCGCATCAAGTGGGTTTGTACCTCACTGCAATTAACTATCACCTCACCGGGCCGGAAGTGGCTTATATTCTTTCTAACTGTGAAGCCAAAGTTTTCATCACCGAAAATGACTATCAGGAAGCGGCCCAAAAAGCGGTGAATGAGCTGGATTTTGATCGCAGCCATTGCTTTTCCCTTGATGCAATGGAAGGGTTTTTGCCTTACGAGTCATTGCTTGAACCTCAACCCACTACTCCTCCCAAGGAACGTTCTGCCGGTAATTTGATGCTCTATACCTCTGGCACCACGGGTCGTCCTAAAGGTGTTCGCCGGCCTTTGGCGGATGGGCCTCCAGAGGCCAGTGCCGCCATGAGTGCTATGTTAGGCATGCTTTTTGATATCAAGCCTGGTTCAGGTGCTCATTTAGCAGCAGGGCCCTTATACCATGCGGCCCCATCGGGTTTTGCTATGGGTGCTTTGCATATGGGGCAGGCTGTTGTACTAAGCAAAAAGTGGAGCGCAGAAGATTGTCTGAAACAAATCCAGGATTACAAAGTAACGGCGACACATATGGTGCCCACCATGTTTCATCGTTTGCTGGAGTTGCCCCAGGAAGTGCGCGATAAATACTATACAAGTAGCCTGACGAATGCGGTTCACGCTGCGGCGCCATGCCCCGCAGATACCAAGCGTAAGATGATCGATTGGTTTGGCCCAGTGATTTATGAATATTATGCCGCAACAGAAGGTGGCGGTGCCTATGTAAACTCTCAGGAATGGCTGGAAAACCCGGGCACGGTGGGTAAGGCATGGCCGGGTGCACAGTTGTTGATTCTTGATGACGACGGCAAAGAATT
>DFBZ01000037.1:7111-7410 GCA_002366835.1 Gammaproteobacteria bacterium UBA3067 | reverse complement strand
AAAAATTTTAGCCAAACAAGAGAGCTTGCATGGTGAGCTGCCGCTAAACCCGATTCAAAGCTGGTTTTTTGATAATGCAGCCGAGGGTAAAATAGACAATCCGAACTATTGGAACCAGTCACTAATTTTTAAATTAAAAGCCACCCTCACCCGGAATAAATTAGCGGCAGCCTGGGAAAAGATTCTTCTTAAACACGACCAACTTCGTTGTTCTTTTAGAAAAATCGAATCAAGCTGGGCCGGGTATTTTAATGAAAGTCTGGATATTAGCACCCTCGTTTCGGAACAGACCTGCGAAG
>DFBZ01000037.1:0-6990 GCA_002366835.1 Gammaproteobacteria bacterium UBA3067 | reverse complement strand
TCTTATTGGTCACAACAGCTAGAACGCTGCGAGCCTCTTTTTACTGATAAAGCCATACCGCAATGCACACGTTTGCGAGCGCGTCAGCAGCGCCAGCTTGATAGTGCAGCAACCCGGCAACTGATGCATGAAAGTGTAAAAAACTTTCAAAATGATGTGAATGAGTTGCTGGTGGCCGCCTTATTATTAAGCCTGAAAAAAACCAATAAATTAGACGCATTTCGGATCGACTTAGAAAGCCATGGCCGCACACTAAATGCTGAAAAAATGGACTTGTCTCAAACGGTGGGCTGGTTTACAGCGCTTTATCCACAGCGTTTCGTTTTGCCAAAAGACTATTCTCTTGCTGCATTATTGATTGCAGTGAAAGAACAGTTGCGCGCAGTGCCTCAGCAAGGGTTGGCCTATGGCTGGTTAGCGCAGGCGGGTCAGTGTGCTGCATTAAGAGAACAGCCCGCAGAGGTATTGTTTAATTATCTAGGGCAGGTGCATCAACAAAGCAGTGATGTTTTTGAATGGACAGACGTTTTTTCTCCGCAACAAATTGCTGAAGAGAATGCGGCAATTTATCCCTTGGAAATCAATGCCAGTATACAAAACGATGTACTTTCCATTAGCTGCCAATACGATGCCCAACGTTTTTCGACAAGCACCGTTGAACATTTTCTGGATGTGTATTGTGAGGCACTGCAACAGTTAAGCCTTTATTGTTCTGATGTGAGTCACTTTTCTTATTCCCAAAGTGATTTCCCCTTGTTGTCTTTGCCTGAAGAGACTTTGAGTCGTGTTTGCAAGGCTCTCACCCTACGCGATAATAATCGTCAACTCGAAAGTATTTATCCCTTGTCTGCCATGCAGGAAGGTATGTTGTTCCACGCCCTGCATGATGAAAGTGGTGAAACTTATTTCGAGCAGATGACCATCGAAATAAACGGCGCTTTAGATAAACAAGCGCTACAACGGGCATGGGAATTAACCCAGTTTCGCCATCCTATTTTACGCAGCGCATTTATTTGGGATGAACTACCCCAAGCGCTGCAATTTGTGCGTAGCGATATGCCTCAATCCATTCAATTTCACCCCGAAGGGGACGCACAGGCGCTGCAAAAATTATTGGCAGATGAGCGCCAAGCTGGTTTCGATTTGGGTCGGGCAGGTTTAATGCGTATTGGTGTGATGCCTAAGGCATCTTCTGCTTATTATCTGGTATTTAACTTCCACCATTTAATCTTGGATGGTTGGTCCGTTTCGTTGGTACTGACGGATTTATTTCGGTTTTATCGCGGTCTTTTGGCGGGGCAAGATATACAGCCACAAGCTGGCCCACCCTATGAGCAGTTTATTCGTTATTTAGTCAATGAAGACAAGCAAGCTGCGGATGATTTCTGGCGGGAGCAATTGGTAGATTTCGAACGGGCGACCCCTTTGCCTTGTGTCGAAAGCCAATGGCCCTTAGAAGGTGAAAACTCTAGCCGTCGACAAAGCTATGAAACAGAAGAAACGCGTTTTTCTGAAGCCTTTACGCAGCGCTTAGAAAAATTCACTAAACGTCATCATCTTACTTTAAATACCCTGTTTCAGGGCGCATGGGCCTATTTATTAAGTCGATACGCGGGTGACGAAAAAGTGCTGTTTGGCACCACCGTTTCCGGTCGACCTGCCCACTTGCCGCAGGTGGAGCAAATGGCGGGCATGTTTATTAATACGCTGCCTTTTAGCGTTGCTGTGCCCAGTGGCTCGGTTGATGAACATACGCAATCCATTTTATCGTGGTTGGAAAGCATCCAGCATCAGCATGTGGCGATGCGTCCCTTTGAATCGACTTCTTTAAGTGCTCTACAACGTTTGTGTGGCTTGGGGGGAGGGGAGCACTTATTCGAATCTATTCTGGTATTTGAAAATTATCCGGTGGATCAAGCTTTGTCAGCGGCTGAAATGCCCTTTGAAGTCGGCGAGGTGCAGGCGGTATGGAAAACCAATTTCCCCCTCACTTTGATTTTTGTGCCCGGTAAACAGCTCACTATGAAAATCTCCTACCAGGGGGAGCTGTTTAGTCTGGCCAGTATTCAGTGTTTGATGTCCCAATTCCAGCACACCTTGGAAAATTTCCTCGAATACGCCGATAAACCGGTGCAGGAAATCAGCTTGCTGGATAAGGCGGAACGCGTGCGTATGCTGAGCATTTGGAATCAGACCGCGCGGCCATACCCCTCCGAAAGTAATATTGGGGCAGAGTTTGATGCGGTGGTTTCTTCCGCGCCCCATCATCCCGCCCTCTGGAGTGAGGGGGAGGTGCTTTCCTACCAAGCTCTTGAGAAGCGTGCCAACCAGATGGCGAATTATTTGGTGGAGCAAGGGGTAGGTGTCGAAACGGTGGTGGCTTATTGCGGTGAACGTTCGGTGAATCTGCTGGTGAGTTTGCTGGCCATTGTGAAGGCGGGCGGCGCGTATTTGCCCCTTGATCCCAACTATCCCGATGAACGTTTGTTCTATATGTTGGAAGATTCTGGCGCAAAATTTGTGCTATGCAGCGCTGCGCAAGAGGCGCGCTTTAATGGCTGTGATTTGCCCGTTATTGATGACGGCATAGCGCTTGAAAGCCAGCCCTGCCAAGCGCCTGATATAAGCGTGCGTGCGGATCAACTGGCGCTGGTTATTTATACCTCCGGCTCAACCGGGCAAGCCAAAGGCATTGAAATAACGCACCGCAATGTATTGCGGCTGGTGAAAAACAGCAACGTTGTGGCAGTTAGCCCAGATGATATCTGCTTGCACTATGCGCCCATCGCCTTTGATGCCGCCACATGGGAAATTTGGGGGGCTTTGCTAAACGGGGCGAAACTGGTACTGGCTCCACCCGGTCATCTTGACCCCGAACAATTTGGCCAACTGGTGCGCTCCCAGGGCATTAGCCATGCATTTTTAACCACCGCGCTGTTTCATACCATGGTGGAATTTAACCCTGAAGCTATGGGTTTGCTCAAGGTGGCGATGACGGGCGGGGAAGTGGTTAATGCCGCGCGGGTGCGGGATTTGCTCAGCGCATATCCTCACCTGCGTTTTATCAATCTTTATGGGCCAGCCGAAAATACCACACTCACGACGTTCTATACCCCACAAGGTGCCGAAGATGTTTCCCGCTCGGTGTCGATTGGTCGTCCTGTTTCTAATACCCAAGTTTACATTCTTGATCAAAATTTGCAGCCTTTGCCCGTGGGTATGGTGGGCGAGTTGTGTACCGCCGGTGATGGTGTGGCAAGGGGCTATCGTTTCAAGCCAGAGCTGACCCGCAACGCTTTTGTCCCCAACCCCTTTGCAAAAGTATATGGCCACGGGCCGGTGCTTTATCGCAGTGGTGATATGGCACGTTTTCGCGGCGACGGCTCTATTGAATTTCTCGGCCGGCAGGATCATCAAGTCAAAATTCGTGGTCACCGTATTGAACTGGGGGAAGTGGAAGCGGCCATTAAACAGGCTGGCGGAAGGACATCCGACTGCGCCTTGCGGGACGTGGTGGTACGTGCACAAAAATCAGAGCGCGGCAGCCAACTGGTGGCCTGGGTGGTGCTGGATGAGCCAGCACAATTGGAAATGCTGAAAACCACCGCTGCAGAATTTTTGCCCGCTTATATGCTGCCGACCTTCTGGACTTGTTTGGAAAAACTGCCCCTAACGCCCAATGGCAAAGTGGATCATCGCGCCTTACCTAAGCCAGAGCGCAACCATGCGCCCGAGCGATTGCCTCAAAGTGAGATAGAAAAAACCTTGGCGCAAATCTGGCAAACCCTACTGGGCATTCCCCAGGTGGGCCTCTACGATAACTTTTTCGCCCTCGGTGGTGATTCGATTTTATCCATTCAAGTGGTGAGCCGGGCCAAGCGCGCGGGCATTCGTTTTTCTACCAAACAATTGTTTGAAAATCAGACCATTGCCGAGCTGGCGAAAGTGGTAGGTAGTGCGGAAAACCTGATTGCCCAGCAGGAGGCAGTGACACACAGCGCAGCGTTAACCCCGATTCAGCATTGGTTTTACGAGCAATCTTTCGCTGATGCTGAACACTGGAATATGTCACTGTTACTGCAGCCAGCGGCCAACTTACACAGCGAAGCCGATATTCAACAAGCCATCACCGCCACCGAACAGGCTGTGCGTGCGCTGGTGAAGCAGCATGATATGTTGCGGGGCTATTACCCTAAAGATAATAGTCCTAAGGAGAAGAGCCCCCAAGGCAAGCAGCAATACCTGCCCCTGGATTGGCAGCACCCGTTGATGCAGAGCATGTTTTCTGTGGAAAAATTATCGCCTGAGCAAGGGGCATTGGATGAAGCCTTACGAAACGCGCAAGCCAGTCTCGATCTTGAGACAGGGCCATTATTTCGAGCCATTTGGTACAAAATTGGCGACCAGCACCGTCTCTTGATAGTGGCACACCACCTGATTATCGATGGCGTTTCCTGGCGCATTTTACTGGAGGATCTGTCCCTGGCCATGGGTCAGCAAGCTGAGGGGCAGGCCATTGATCTGGGTCGAAAAACCACGGCATTCGCTCACTGGGGCGAGCGACTCTGGCAGTTCGCGCAGGAAGAAAGCGTATTGGCCCAAAAGGCCTACTGGCAAGGTATTGATAGAGAAGAAACCTCCTGCATTCAAACCGATTTAGCCGATGGCGCTGCCTTACACAATCTGGCAAAACACACCCAAAGCCAGACCTTTCTGTTGGATGCCGAGCGTACTGAACAACTGCTGCGCCAAGTGCCCAAAGCCTTCCACACCGAAATCAGTGACCTGCTTTTAACGGCACTGGTGGAAACGCTGAACAATATTAACCATGAGCAAGGCCAGCAAAGCGGCAAGCAATTGATCGCCTTAGAAGGCCATGGCCGTGAATTTCTTGGCGAGCAATGGGATAGCTCCCGCACCCTCGGCTGGTTTACCACGCTTTATCCGGTGTTATTACACAGCGAAGGTGAAAACTGGGGGCAGAAAATTAAAGCCCTGAAGCAACAGCTGCGAGAAGTGCCCGGCAATGGCCTCGCTTATGGTTTATTGCGTTACCAGCAGCAACACATGCTGGAAACCGGTGATATTAGCGACGCAGAAAGTGCCTTCCAGACATGCGCCGTGCCCCAAGTGAGCTTTAACTACCTCGGCCAAACGGGAAATTTATTCAATGAAAATCAGGCTTTTAAGGTGGCGCAAGAAAGCCCAGGCCAAGAGCGCTCAGCAGAATCACATCAGCCTTATCTGCTCGATGTCGCCGGTATCATTCAGAACGGCGAAGCGGGTGCGCAATTACAGATCATGTGGCGTTACAGTGAGCAACTCTTTTCAGCCAAGCTCATCGAGGCTTGGGTGGGGCAATATCACACCAACTTAAATGCCCTGATTGATTACTGCCTCGCGCCGCAATATGGTGGCCGTGTTCCAGCTGATTTCCCCCTCTTATCCTTATCGCAGCAGGAAGTGGATTTCCTCCTGCCTTTGCCGCGCGAAGTGGAGGCGATTTATCCCCTTGCACCTCTGCAGGAAGGCTTATGGTTCCATCACAAGCTTAGCGAAGGCCGCGTCTCCTACCACGAGCAGCAAGTCGTCAGCCTCGAAGGTAAGCTGGATGTGTCACTACTGGAGGAGGCTTGGCAGCAAATCTGCGACCGACACAGTATTTTTCGTACCGCCTTTGTGGAAGCGGGCGATAAACCGGTGCAGCGTGTTAGCAAACACGTGCGCCTACCCATTACGCAATATAGCACAAAAGATATGGGCTTAGACACCCTGTTAAGCACAGATCGCTTGCAGAATTTTGATTTCGAACAAGCTCCTTTGATGCGGGTTGCCGTGCTCTCTTCGGAAAATAATCAGCACGATATGGTGTGGAGCTTCCACCATATTTTACTTGATGGCTGGTCTGTCACCCTGGTGCTCGGCGAGCTGCTGCAATGCTATCAACAACTTGCTGCAGAAGATCTGCCGCAGCCTCTGCCGCCCGCGCCACCGTATCAGGATTATATTCAGTGGTTGAGTCAGCAAAATGAAGACCACGCAAAGGAATACTGGCGGGAGGCGCTTGAAGGTTTTAGAGCGCCGACGCCCTTACCAGGCCAGCGTGCCTTAAAAAATGCCAGTCACATGGCTGATGAGGAGCAACACAGCGACAAATTAAAACCCATCATCAGGCGGCAACTGCCTGCTGCTCTGGCGGAAAGCCTCAAAGTCTATGCACAACATCAGCAAGTCACCCTCAACACAATTTTTCAAGGTGCATGGGCCTACCTGCTTTCAGCTTATAGTGGCAACAACGATGTGGTGTTTGGTATAACCGTATCAGGCCGCCCAGCCGAGCTGAGTGATATCGAACAGCGAGTGGGTCTATTTATTAACAGCTTGCCCATGCGTGTTCAGCTAGATAAAAACCAAAGTATTGGCCAGTGGTTGCAGAACTTGCAAACGCAGCAAACCGAGGCCCGCGCTTATGAATACTTGCCCCTGTTTACCATTCAAAGCCTGAGCGAAGTACGAGAAGATATTTTTCAATCACTATTGGTTTTTGAAAACTACCCCGTTGATGAAGAACTAGCAAAAACGCCCACCGCACTAAAAATTCTTGGCTCCCAAAGTGTTGAAGAAACCCACTACCCGCTAACACTGGTTATTTTGCCGGGTGAAAAAATTCATGTTCAGATAACCTACGATGAGGTGCAATTTTCAGAACAACAAATTGAACGATTACTTTCGCAAATAACGCAGGTACTAAGCCAGATTGTTAGCGACAATATAGAATCAAAATCTGGACAGAATAATATCGAAAGCATAGAAAATATTTCATTGCTTACGCCCCATGACCTTGCATTAATTAATCAGTGGAATGAAACGTCAGTACGACTATCTTCCACCGATACGATACTAAATTTAATTCATTCCTATGCGACTCTATCACCTTCGTCCATGGCTTTGAGTGATGGGAATAAACAACAAAGCTTTCAGCAGCTTGAT
>DFBZ01000024.1:6364-8728 GCA_002366835.1 Gammaproteobacteria bacterium UBA3067 | reverse complement strand
AGAGTACATTGCCGCCGGTGGCAGCCCAGCTATAGCCACATTTTTCAATGAGTTGAATCGTGTCAGTGCTAACAGCCCCTTCTGATGGCCAGCAGCCTTTTGGCCCAAAGCCAAAAAAATGTTCGAAGACCTCTTTTGCGTAGTTTAATTGCCACTGTGCTCTTTGTTGGCCCCCTGGATAATGGTGCTTGGGCAGGGGGGCATCTGGCGTAGCCTCATGGGTAGAATTAATGTCGAGCATAAGTGGAATAATGGGGTGACTATAGGGGGTGACGCTGAGCTCTATTTGATTTGTTTCAGCCAGTGTGCGGTATTTAGGAATGATGTCGCTGAATATGTCACCGATGAGTTCGAGCAGCTGTGACCTATTCTGCAGGCTGAAATCTCTGCCTTGTTTTATCAGTAAGCGAGCAATGGGGTTGTGCATTTTGACGGTTTCGCCCAGCCACGCAAGGTGGTACCAGGTTATAAGGTCGAAATAATATTGTTCATTTAAGTAATTTAACTGCCGCTCAGAAGCCAGTGCGCGTTTGCCCATCTCTGCGAGTTCTGCATAAGCCGGGTAGCTGTTGATAAGCCGCTTTTCATTCGCACGCAAGCAGCACTGTATTAGCTGTTCTTTTTCGTGCTGCGTCGCGGGGATGTTAAAGGACACCAGTTGTGCCAGGAGGGGGTCGGTGAGAGGTTGGTGTTTGATGAAATAAAGGCATACTTGGCGGCGGTAGTCATCGATTTGTTCAAGAAGGGTAGGGCAAAAATTAACCACGGCTCGTGCTTGAGGGTTTGCTTCAATGATTGCCGCCATGTCGATATAATCTTTAATGGCATGAAGGTAGGTCCAAGGTAGTTGGTATTCCCCTGTTACCTGCTCTTTGTAATAAGGCTGGTGCATGTGCCAACAAATAACAACTTGTGTGGCCTTGGTGTTTTTTTCTTTAGGCGACATGGTTAACGACTTCCTGCTCTAGCATGTCCCTAGATACAAGTGTGATGCCATTGGCTGACACATGAAAACGTTTTTTATCGGCTTTGCGATCCACGCCAATGGAGGTGTTTTCGGTGATTTTGCAGCCACTATCGATAATGGCATTTTGAATAACACAATTTCTGCCAATGCTGACGTTAGGCAGTATCACCGAGTCCTTCACCGTACTATAGCTATTAATGCGAACATTGCTAAACAACAAAGAACGATGAGCTTGCCCCCCTGAAAGAATACATCCTGCTGACACCATGGAGTCAATGGCCATGCCTCGACGGTCATCGTCATCAAAAATAAACTTGGCGGGTGGTAGTTGCTCTTGGTAGGTCCAGATAGGCCAGTCTGAGTCATAGAGATTAAGTTGAGGGGTGACGGAAAGTAAGTCTATATTGGCTTGATAATAGGCATCCACCGTTCCGACATCCAGCCAGTAGGCTTCGCTTCCATTGGGATTCTGAAAAGGGAAGGCAACAATGCGATGTTTTTCGATAATGCGCGGAATAATATCTTTGCCAAAATCATGACTGGAATCCGCACGCTGATTATCAAGACGTAATTGTTCGATGAGGAACTTTTTATTAAAAATATAAATGCCCATGGACGCGAGTGCACGCTGCTTGTCATTAGGTAGGGGCGCGGGGTGTTCTGGTTTTTCCGTAAAGGCCTGAACGCGGTAGTTCTCATCAATGTCCATAACGCCAAACTGTTTGGCTTCTTCAAGAGGGCACTTGATACAACCTACGGTCATTGCAGCGCCGCTATTTATATGGGATTCCAGCATGGACTGGTAGTTCATTTTATAGATGTGGTCGCCAGCCAATACGAGTACATAATTGCAATTTTGCGCTTCAATAATATCCAGATTTTGAAAAACGGCATCGGCGGTGCCGCTGTACCAGTCATTTTTAACACGTTGCTGAGCGGGCAGTAAATCAATAAATTCGTCCAGCTCTGGGTGTAAGAGGCTCCAACCTTTTTGTACATGGACATTCAGTGAGTGGGACTTGTATTGAGTAAGAATATGAATTTTACGCAAGCCGGAATTAATGCAGTTTGACAGGGCAAAATCAATCGTTCGGTATTTTCCACCGAAGGGTACGGCGGGTTTTGAATGCCAGCGAGTTAGGTTCTTTAGCCGTGTGCCGGCTCCCCCTGCCAGAATAAGCGAAAGGGTGTTTGTGGTTTCATTGAAGGTTAATGAGTTGACAGTTGGCATGCTTACCCTCGAGAGATGAAGTGAATGTGTCTTGCCTTATTATTGCTAGAACTATAATGATTAATTTTCGGTTACAACTATATGAATGCCTGTCTACTGAGTATTGTTTTGGTTTAATCTAGATACTAATACAGAATAGATACTAATACAGAAAGAAAACGACACC
>DFBZ01000024.1:0-6283 GCA_002366835.1 Gammaproteobacteria bacterium UBA3067 | reverse complement strand
CAGTAATAAATAAAGTTTATCAGCAAGAATTAATCCAGTTATTGATGTGAATAAGTCACATTTGTCTTCTCTTTATCGCACAAAAAAGTAAGAGTACTTTCTATGAGTTTGAGTGTGCATTCGTTGATACAACTCAATTATTTGGTGTGAGAGTTTCTTTAAATATGTTTTCAGAAGTGGGCGTTCTTAATATCTAAGTGTGGGGCGCTTGTTTAAGGTGTTATGGAAGTCTTTCCTGGCCACTAATTTATTAGTGGATAACGAATTGAAATGTCGGACATATATTTGTCATAAATGGAGTGATATGCTCAAACCTGCGGCAGGTTTTTTATGCTTGGCACTGTTTTTATGCTTGGCACTGATAGTTACGTACTTAATAGGAATGTTTGATCATTATGCTAGTAGAAACGAAAAGTAATATTAGTGTTAAGAAATTGAAACAATCTAATGATGCCTATGAAAATGAAGTCTGGCAAAGGCTTGTCGCGGCACGCCACCACAACCCCCATTCACTACTTGGACTCTGTGTGCAAAACGATAATGTCGTTCTGCATGTATTTCGCCCTGATTTATCGGAACTAAGCCTTAAAACCTCTGCTGAATGCTCTGAACTGGTGCCAATGTCCCAAGTTGGCGCAACAGGTCTTTTTGTTTGGCAGGGGAATCGTACTGACTTATCTATACCACCGACACTGGTCTTCACCGACCCACAAGGAATTAGCCACGAGTATATTGATCCCTATAGTTTCTCTACGATTCTGGATCATCAAGAGCTGCTGCGTTTTAACTCCCAAGCCCATTGGCACGCCTATCGAATATTTGGAAGCCACAGCCGTTCGGTAGATGGCGTTCTGGGTGTACGCTTTGCCGTATGGGCACCCAATGCCGAACGCGTGAGTGTGGTAGGCGACTTTAATCGCTGGGATGGCCGTATCCACATGATGACCAGCCGTGGTGGTACCGGTGTTTGGGAAATTTTTATCCCCGGTATGGAGCTGGGCTGTTTGTATAAGTATGAAATTCGCAATCGGGATACGGGTGATCTGCATTTAAAAAGTGACCCCTATGCAAACCACTTTGAAATGCGACCGAACACCGCATCACTGGTTGCCTATGATGTAGAGCATTCCTGGGGGGATCACGAATGGATGCAAGGCAGAGATGAGCTAAAATGGCTACATGCGCCACTTTCTATTTATGAAATTCATGCGGGGTCTTGGCGGCGCTCCGAGCAAGGCGGCTTTCTTAATTACAGAGCATTAGCCGATCAGCTTATTCCTTATGTGTGTGAGCAAGGTTTTAACGCGATACAACTTATGCCGATTACCGAACATCCCCTGGATGATTCATGGGGTTATCAGGTGACGGGTTTTTTTGCGCCAAGCAGTCGTTTCGGATCACCCGATGATTTACGTTATTTTGTTGATTGCTGCCATCAAAATAATATCCGCGTGCTGCTCGACTGGGTCCCTGCGCACTTCCCGAAAGATGCTCATGGTTTGGCGCGCTTTGACGGCACCGCAGTTTACGAGCACGAAGATCCTCTTAAGGGTGAGCACCGGGATTGGGGGACACTGATATTTAATTATGGCAGAACAGAGGTGAGGAACTTCTTGTTATCTAGCGCCTTTTATTGGCTTGATGAATTCCATATCGATGGTCTGCGGGTGGATGCAGTGGCTTCCATGCTTTATCTGGATTATTCTCGTAACGGAGATGAGTGGATTCCCAATGAATTTGGTGGAAACGAAAACCTGGAAGCCGTCAGCTTCTTAAGGGAGCTGAATACTATTTTGCACAAAGAGCACCCTGGCTGCTTGGTTATGGCGGAGGAATCCACTTCGTGGCCCATGGTGTCGCGGCCAGTTTATTTAGGTGGTTTAGGCTTTTCCATGAAATGGAATATGGGCTGGATGAACGATAGTCTCGATTATTTCTCAAAAGACAGTATCTATCGTAAGTACCACCATGATCAGCTTACCTTTGGTCTGCTTTATGCTTTTACAGAAAATTTTATTCTGCCCTTGTCCCATGATGAGGTGGTACATGGCAAGCGCTCATTATTAAATAAAATGCCCGGGGACGAGTGGCAACGTTTCGCCAACCTACGTTTGTTATTTATTTACCTCTATACACAGCCTGGGAAAAAATTACTATTTATGGGCGGCGAGTTCGCGCAGTCAGATGAATGGAATCATAACAAAGCCTTGGACTGGTCTCTACTCGAGAGGGATTTTAATCAGGGTGTACAGCTTCTGGTCAGAGATCTTAATTTTCTTTACAGATCCGAACCGGCTTTGTACTATTTTGATTTCACTGAAACGGGCTTTCAATGGATTGATTGTCATGACAGCACGCAGTCTGTTATTTCATATTTGCGCAAGTGTGAAGGGGACGAATTTGTTGTGGTGTTAAATTTTACACCCGAAGTGCGTGAGGGCTATCGTATTGGTGTGCCTGAGGTGGGTGTATATGAAGAAGTGATTAATACTGATTCCAGTTATTATCAAGGTAGTAATGTGAGCAATGGTCGTCATATTTTTACTGAAGATGTAAAAACGATGGGTTTTTCTCAGTCTATTAAAATAACCTTGCCACCTTTGGCGGGCCTGATATTAAAGCTTTGTTCTTCAAATTAACCAGTTCGAAAAGACCGGTACTTTACGAAGCGCAAAAAAATTCCAACGGAGAGGGATATGTCGAAAGTTCTATTTGTTACCAGCGAGTGCTGGCCGCTAATAAAAACCGGTGGCTTGGCTGATATCTCCTCTAGTTTACCCCTTGCCTTACAAAATAAAGGTGAGGATGTACTTACCCTTCTTCCTGCTTATCGGGGTGTTAAGAAACACTTTAAGCCCTTGAGAAATATAGCGACGATTAATAGTGATTATTTTGATGAAACTATCGAATTGCTTGTTGGAAGCATCTCTTCAACTGGGCAGAATATTTGCTTGCTGGATGCGCCATCACTTTTTGATAGGGAGGGTGGGCCATATAAGGACTCGCACAAGCAGGACTGGGATGATAATGCCTATCGTTTTGCACTGCTTTGTCGTGTCGCGTGTGAAATTGCGATGGGGCGAACAATGCCTGATTGGAAGCCTGATGTCGTACACTGTAATGATTGGCAAACAGGGCTTATTCCAGCTTTGTTATCACTGGAAGCTAACCCACCTGCTAGCATTTTTACGATTCATAATATTGCCTACCAAGGCATTTACATGCGCCATATTTTTGATCCTTTAAAACTGCCTGAATCTTGGTGGCATTACGAGGCGCTGGAGTTTCATGGTAACTTTTCTTTTCTGAAAGGGGGGATTGTTTTTTCAAATCGTGTGGCAACGGTGAGCCCCACTTATGCGGAAGAAATAAAAAATAGTGATAAGGGCTGCGGTCTTGATGGTTTGTTAAATTTTCGTGCGACCGAACTAAGTGGGATATTAAATGGTGTTGATTATTCTTCATGGGACCCCAAAAGCGACAAATATATAAAACACCCTTATGACCAGAGAACGCTAAAAAATAAACGATTGAACAAGACTGTTCTTCAAAAAGAAATGGGGCTTAATAATGATGGTAAACTCCCTGTTATTGGTGTCGTTAGTCGTTTTGCGCATCAAAAGGGCATTGACTTGGTGATAGAGCAGATTCGCCGCTTTAGTCACGAGCCTGTGCAGTGGGCTATTTTAGGTAGTGGCGATACAAACATCGAAGAAGAGCTAGAAGCACTGGCAGAGCAGTTTCCGGATAAGGTCGGTATCAAAACCGGTTACGATGAAGGTTTGGCGCACCGTATTGAAGCCGGTGCCGATATTTTTCTTATGCCTTCGCGCTATGAACCTTGCGGCTTGAATCAAATGTATAGCTTGCGTTATGGCACCGTCCCAGTGGTATGTAAAACCGGAGGGCTCGCCGATACAGTAATTGATGCTGCTGATGGAGCACTGGCTACCGGTTTTTTAATAGCGCAAGCAGATGCGGATGAAGTGGAGATAGGCCTTAAGCGTGCATTAAGTGCATATCAAAACAAAGCGCTGTGGCTAAAGTTACGCCGCCGCGGTATGGCGCAAGAGTTTAGCTGGCAAGAAAGTGCGGCAGCCTATCTGCGCTTATACGAAGAAGCGATGGTCGGGAATGGTTCGCTGGATGCTAACCCTGCGTCAAGGGAAGAAAGGGTTGTCAAAGAAGCGAGAGCCAGTGGTCGTAAACACCAAACACCAGAAATGAGCTAGGGTAGTGCAGAGTCAGTGTAATAGGCAGGTGTGCTGGCTCTGCTAGATTCCAGGTTTTCTCGTGATGGAGAGGCACTGCCCGCGCGAAAATTACAGGCAACAATCTATCGCTATTTCAGCGGTATGGCTCACTATCGGCATAAGACCTTTGTTTATTTTGTTGGTCCATTCTGCAACGGCTTTGTTGGAAATTATTTCGCTTGCATTAATATCAAGGGTAATGCGGTTACATTTATGAAGGGCTGATTATAAAAGCACGTTATTTTCTTCTTCTAATGCTGAGAAGTTGCTTTTTTTGTCGCCTATTTTTCGAAGCCATACGCCTAACGTACTTGCCTGTGGGGTATTTTTAGTTCTATCAGGCGTGATTGGGATGAATGTTTCCGCGCGGTGCTTCCTTGCTCTCGAATAAATATTCTAATTTTTAGAGATGCCTTTAACATACTAGCGGCACTGTTAGTGCCATTTTTAATTTTATTATCTGTAGTGTGTGTCCGGATCGGTGGTGGTTCAGTTCTTTGACTGAGGCACGAGCTGTGATCAATCTATCTTTGCAAGAGGTTTTAAGTGAAGTATGCTTTCATCAAGGAGTAGAGTCGAAATCATAGAGCGGCGTACATGCGGGTGTTATTCGTGTCGTTAGGATAATGTGAGCACATGGCATTAAATCGGAATTGGCCAGGAAATTTGTGATAACTACTGATTCTAAAAACACCCTGACACGGGTACCCAACCGATTACAGCGTCAGTTCGACGTAAGCCAGCGCGATACCTGACAAAAATAATACTGCGTTGGTCGAGGTGGCATTGACGATGGTTATATGGCGTAAGAGCTATAAAAGGAGGGTTGTCGTTCATTCCGATCTAGGAAGTCCTTACGCTTCAGGCGGCTATCAATGGCTGCTGAGGCTGGTAAACACGGCATCCTGCCCAATATCCACAGAGGTGGCGGTGCGTTGTTTCTCGTCATACCTAGCTAGCGAAGAGATGAACGTGGCAGTGTTGCCGCGCCCAACCTTTCCAGTGAACAAGGAAGACCACACATGATGCCTGAATCCCCTTTTTATGCCGATAGCCTGCAGTGTCTCAAGGCATCAAAGCTGTTTGGCCAGCTTGACGAGCTTGCGCTGGCGGATATCCTCCAGCGCAGCCGTCGCGAGACATGGAAACACAGGCGTCTGCTACCGCTGGAGGATACTTGGCAGCGTTTCCACATCTTGTTGTCGGGGAGGGTGCGCTTGGGGCGCAGCAATCCGGAGAGCGGCCGTATGATCACTCTATTTCTATACGGTCCTGGTGACGGATTTTGTCTCTTCAGTCTGCTCGACGGTCAGTCCCACGATGTCATGCTGGAGACCCTGGATGATGCTTCGCTGCTAAGTATGCCTATGGTCGAGGCGCGACAGTGGATAGACGAGCATCCTGATTTTAATCGCGCGCTGTTACCTTACATTGGCCAGCAGATGAGCGCTCTGGCGAACTTGGCCACCGATCTGGCCCTGTACGACACCGAGGCCCGCCTGGCGCGGCTGATTTTGCGTCATGTTGATGAAACAACACCTGTGCACACCGAACCCCGATTGATCAACGACCTCTCCCATGAATCTTTGGCGGAAATGATCGGCAGCGTACGCGTTGTCGTCAACCGCCAGCTACAGCATTGGAAACAGGAGGGTATCGTCGATGCCCATCGGGGCTACCTGATGGTGGAAAAACTCAACGAGCTGACCCAGCGGGCGGAGCGCAGGCTGATCCGCGATGCTGATAAAGTGTCATCGCGCTTCCCCTGATTCACGACCTTTCCCACGAAGCACTGGCAGCACGAAGGTATGATCGTGATCCAGCGTGGCAAATTGGTAATCTAGGAGCTGGAAGTGCTGCAAAAAAACAATGCTTCATGGGCACAATCATGCAGCAAAAACACCCTCTGATCCCTCTCCCTCGTTTCCGCACTGTCTATGTGTAACCCAGGTAGCAGAACTTGCCGCGTTCCCGATGCATGATGAATCATCGTGGTAGTAGTCTCAGTGCTTGTGGCACCATTTAAGGAG
>DFBZ01000148.1 GCA_002366835.1 Gammaproteobacteria bacterium UBA3067 | reverse complement strand
ATGCGGAACGCACATCAACAAGCTTTAGCTCAGTGGTATTCATCTGGTAAACCAGATAGCGAATACACGAACCAAAGTGTCCGTTTAATTGCTCGCCGCTATTAGACGCGACCGCAACACGAATACTATCCCCTGGCGCTGAGGAAAATGTCTCTAGCAATGGCAGGTCACCTTCGACGTTCTCACCCCAAAGAATACGGACGGCTTCTTTCATTTCATCTAGGCCAATGCCAATATCCTCGCCATCCTCTTCGCCATCGAGACTTTCGAAACTCGCTTTAAGGTCAGTCACGGTGACTGTTTTAAGGGTTTCGTCAGTTATATCCCCATGTATTCTTTGATAAAGAATATCCAGTAACTGTGATACTGAAATTCCTGGAATAATCCTGGCAGCTAATGCAATCTTTAGAGCCGCCTCACGACTTAATTCTGCTACATCCATACATCACCTACTCGCTCGTATAAACAGCCATACTGACACCGGGGTTATACACAAACCCAAATTACAGACCAATCTGTACAAGATTCGAATATTTCTTATTCCATTCATCTAAGGTGAATGGTTTCACTGTTAGTGCATGCAGTGCACCGCTGGCTAACACATCGGCGAAACCCACCAAAATCATTTGCTGGCGTTTCACTGGCATGAGCCCTTTAAATTGATCACTGATAACGGTCACGCTAAAATCACAATCGGCACCTAACACTTCGACACCGGCATCACTGACAATATTAACAATACGTTGCTCTATCTCTGCGCTGTCCATCGCTTATACCTCTATATTTTCCATCACATTTTGATAGTGCTGCAGCAACGATCCATCCGCCACCATGTCACACACCACATCACTACCGCCCACTAGTTCACCCTTTATAAACAACTGAGGAAAGGTGGGCCAATTCGAGATGCTGGGCAATTTTTCGCGAATGAATGGTGCCGCAAGAATATTCACATAGGCAAATTCAATACCGGCACTGTTCAGCGCTTCTACTGCCGCCTTAGAGAACCCGCATTGTGGTTCCTGAGCCGTACCCTTGATGTACATAATGACCGGATTAGTTGCTAGCTGATTACGTATTTTTTCTTCTGTAGACATGCTTTTATCTCCTGTTTAATCGCTATTTAGATTTAACTTGCCTTTAAATATTGCAGCGTCTCACCTTCCAAGATGCCACCTTGATCGACATATCGCAGCAACTTTAATATGGACAGTGTTGCGGCGACATCCAGTGCAGAAAATCCATCGAGAGTGGTTAAACGAATATTTACCCCGGCCTGCAATAGCAGCTGAACCATTTCCAAGCGCCCCGCAGAAGCAGAATATATAAGGGGGTTGGCACCATTGTCGTTTTGGATATTTATATCTGCACCGGCTTGAATTAGAACCAGTAATAAATATGCATTGCTACTGTAGCAAGCGAGCCAAACGGCTGAATTACCGTCGTTATTACACAAATCGAGCGAAGCGCCGTGAAAAATAAGTTCGACAGCGTATTCAACGTAGCCATTTCGGGCCGCTAGCATCAAAGGCGTTTCACCATTAAATCCGCGCTGATTAACATCCTCACCGCTAAACCCATTTGCGACTAACCAACTACGCACATATTTTGGTAATTCAGATTTAGTGTCCTGATATTGCAACCACTCCTCGAAACCACCATCCAGATAAAAACATTGGCTAAACCCAAATTCAGCGAACATTTCGACCATTTTCCTGGCTTCAACTTTTGAATTACCATAAAAAATGACCGGCAAGGATTTATTCATATTATTAAGTAAAAAATGGAAATTATCTTTGTCAAAGTTAATCGAATCCTTAATATGGCCGCAGCAATAACTAAGAGGGTCTCTTAAATCAAAAATTAATACATTTTTAGAATCAACAAAGTTATCCACTTCGGTGATTTTAATCTTTCGATATCCAGACATAATGTAACCTCTTGTTTCGTTGATGCTTAGGCTCAAATCCTTTCAGGCAAATAATAATAGCCAGAAAAGCTGGTAATTCGGTGATCAACCATGGGATGCCCAACTGCCGTTGCGTAGAGCATTTGTATTTGCGTCGATTCAATGCCCAATAGACCCATCCAGGGCTCATCGAAAAAGCACCCAATGCCCGTTGCTGCCAAATTCAATGCAGTAGAGCTCATATAAACCTGGTGGCTCAACATACCCGCTTGCCAATATAAATGACGATAGGAACTCGCACCGAGCTGATCAATATTCTGGTCAAAATCGGCAAGAAACCCGAGGGCAAATGCACACTCAGAGGCGATAGCTTGTTGGCAGCAAAGTGTTTGCGTTGCTTTCTGCACATTCGCCACCTTTAACTGATACATCGGAATGTTATCGCCTCCGAATTTGCTCATCGCAGTCCATTCAGGCCACTTTGTGCACGCCGATCTCAGCGCGTTGATATTGGCAGAAGACGATGGCAGCATATAAATACCAGGCTCTACACCTTCAACGCGATGTATCATTATCACAAAGTTAATCGGCGAAATATTCTCTGTGAAAATCGGCTGACGAAAGCTAAGCAGCGATTCGATAAGTGCTTTAAAATGCGCAAATGAAATACTCGACGTCTCAAACTTCTGTGCACTTCGGCGTTGGACAGCGGCTTGGGTAAAGCTGCTATCAGCGTCCACCCCAGTCGATTCAGAATAACAATCAACTGGGGAAACGACATCGCTTATTAAAGATAATTGCTCTGCTATATTTTCTGCTTTTGAAAGGCAGGCGTCTGCGACCTTTTCTGCCCAGGGCCACTGGTAGAGAGATCTTTCACCTAATAATGAAGGCCTACCATGCCAGGTAGACGCTTCAGGAAAATCGAATTCGGTGTATGATTCACGTACCTGCTTTATGCCACTACCCACCATCAGAAGGCATTCGGGTATTTCCTTTTCAACGTCAAAATATTCTTCGCGATCCAAACCTAATAACTCTGATAATTTCAGCGGGTTCAAACCATCCAATATGGCAACTTCCCAGCCATGCGCTTTTGCTGACAATACGATGGCACTGATGGCGTGCCCAATATCAAGTTGGGTATATCGAAACCCTCGCTCACCGTATTTCCAAAGTTCTCGCCACATCGCAGAAGTCAGTGCGATATAAAAACTATTCTCAGGTAGCGTCGGGCTCGAAATATCGGCTCTTTTCTCTAATAAATGCTGTTCTACGTTGTAGTGAAAAAGACCCGTACCCAATTCGTTTATTGCATTCGGTAGCAGCACATAAGCTTCGGTGGGATGTAAATTACCGCTGGATGGGTTAACCCTTAAACTCCACTTATCTGGGCCGTATTGTTTCCATGCAGTTAGACCGAGTGAATAACGCAAGAAGGAAGAAATCGAAGGTCGCGTTATAGATTTGGCCGCCAAAGGTGTCTTAAAAAGATCGAAATAGCAGGTTTCATCGAAGCTATCTTGCAATAAAAGAGGAAAGGTTTCGGCACCAACAAAATTTCGAAAAGGATTGGGCTGCGCATCCCAGTCCAGTGTTTCAGGCCCTTTTGCGTAAGCATGAAAGCTGTGTTTTGTTCGCTCATGGTATTGACGAACAATGTCGCGCGGAGCGCTATCAGTAAGCGCTTTTGACGAAACCTTTTGGTGTTTAACCCCCTCCATTGCTTGCGTCATGATGCTAATCCTCCGCGCCAAAGCAGTCGTCATAAGCTTTACACTGCTCACAACTGGGGGCGCGACAAACATATCCACCTTCTTGCTCACAAAGCTGCTTGTAGAAGAATTTTTTCCACTTCATATCCTTGGTGTTATTCTTTGCCAAGGAAGGGAAGTTATTCTCCAACAGTACACTTAATGCTTGCCTATTTGGCAGGCCAAGATCACGCCATAAATGCTCACCGCCAAGGCAAGCAGCGGCGACAATTTCTGCCATCCAAATTGCCGTAGATATTTGCTCGTTACGATTTTTTACTAATAACCCACGGAGATCATCCCATTCGTCACGACGTATATTCAGCAGCTCCTGACGTAGATCTTCATTAGATTCTTTTTGATATATAAAATGGGCGTAACTTTCGTCACTTAAAAACTGGGCAAATAAGGCGTAATGCGTTTGCGACATCCCAAGGTGAAATGGCAGGCAGGTATTACCCTGCCGCTGACTTTGTAGGATGACCGAAAAAAAGTGGGTATTTGAAAACACTGTTCCACTCATTGATCGCATTGAGTTTGGATATATACTTTCAGTATCCACTGACCGTGATTTCATTAATATCATTTAGATATCACCTTTCCTTCGCGCAGGTTTCAATATTATTCCCAGTTGGCTCTATAAAATTCAATTCCAAATCTGTACAAAGTTGCTCCCAGTTAAATCCTACCCAATGGCTATCTTCATAAACGATCAAGGGCCTGCGAATTAATACAGGGTTAAGACACATCATTTGCAACAGTGCGAACCTCGATAGCGTTTCAACATCAAGCTCTTTGGATTTAAGCAAAGGCGCACTGGGATTAACACAATCAAGCAGGGGCACACCGTTAAAAAATCGTGAAAGCATCGCAACACTCCACTGCTCTTCAAAAATATCCCTCTGCGCAACGTCTACGCCTGCCTGCACTAATAAGCGAACTTGCTTACGATTATTAATGCAGGTTGGTTTGCCATAAAAAACGACCGACCTAGACATGGATCACCCTATTAGCGAGACTGTATTTCACACATAACCTCAGCCATTCTATCAGGGGGAATACCCGTTAAAGAACCTGCTGGATTAATGGCTACACCCGATGAATCTAAAATAGTTTCTTCAATGGGACAGATACTCGCACATTGCGGATTGGCGTAATCACCTTCGCATTCCGTGCATTTTTTTGCATCAATTATGAAGTGCTTTTCTTGCTCGGACAGGTAAATGGCATCACTAGGACACACATCAACGCAAGCCCAACAACTCACACATGAATCAACAATTGCCAGTGTCATTTTTATTCCCCTTTTTTAATTCAGATTCAGGCCGTTACTTGCTGCTCATCAAGCAAGGTCTCATCCAAGGCTCCGTTATCAATCATTTCCTGATAAACCGCTACAATGGCTTCCTCAATAGATTCCATAGCATGTTCGCCATTCGGTTGAATACCTGCATCCTCAAGAAGCTCCCAGGGTTCAAAGCCAATTTTGGAACAAAGCACCACCTCGCAGCCCTCAAGAGAACGGATACTTCCTGAAAGCGCCGACTCCTTATCACCACAGCTGTCATTTCCAATACAATATTGATCTACTTTTCGGTGACTGATAAATCGAACGCCTTTAGAGGAGGCCTCGTAAACTAAGAACTCGGTGGCATGACCAAAATGCTGATTAATCACGCCCTGCCCACTTGTGGCAACGGCCATTAACACAGGTCGATAATTTTGTTCAGAGACGGCTGGGGGCCGTGAACCAGAGAGACGTTCTTTTTTGGCTTGCTTCTCTGCCAGCTCCTCTTCGATACCGGCATGCACCGCAGCACGCACTTCC
>DFBZ01000086.1:6581-9486 GCA_002366835.1 Gammaproteobacteria bacterium UBA3067 | reverse complement strand
ATAAACAGATAGCGTATGCGCTTTAAGAACAAACTCGCCATTTGGATATTCTGATAGCTGGTAACTCACCTCATCCAGATAAACTTTTTCTCTCATATTTTCGAGTCTACGCACGTACTCTCTTGCATTTTCAAAACTTCCAGAAAAGTGCAGTTCTAGACCATGCTTGAACAGTGCGACTTGCTCGACATCCTTGTTGCCATTTACTCTCTCTGGCGGCATATTGACCATCTCAATTAAACGCAAACCGCTGCTTTTACCCACCACTTCTCCCAGTACCGGCAGCATTCTTTCTGGAGAAATTAGTCCAGCGCTAGATTGGGTAAGAATGTTGTTCATTTTTTTAGCTTCTTTTTCTGCCGCGCTTATCTCTTTTCTAATCGTCTGATTGGGGTCCCGTGCTATTTCACCTTCTAGAATCACCAAGGTATTCTGAAAATCATGCCCTGATTGAATAGACTCTTTATGCTCTTTCTTTAATGCGCTTATATTTCCCAAATAGGGAGAAAACCATAACTGATCAAACAGCCCCACTATCAAAAAAATGACGGTCACGCATACGATAACGCGCTCTCTTACTTCGAGCGCATTGACCTTCCCCTCTATAAATTCCAGTTTATCCTTCATCTTTATGGCTTCTCGAATCAATGTAGAATTCGGTATACAAAGGAAGTTCTTCCGATTTTTTCAATTGAATCATGTGAAATGAGACACCACCAAAAACAGGTTTATCCTTCATCTTTTCTATGTAAATAGACACATCACTGGCATTACGTGTCATGCCTTCCAGCGCTATATCACTTGCGTTCTTATATAAAATAATTTTGCTCAGCCATAAACCCGATATTTCGTTTTCAGAAAGCGCCTTGTAATACCCTGTTACACTATTTTCACTATCCAGCCCCATTTTGTTTATGTAGGAAGCGAGACGCCTTTTATCTATATTTTTTGTTTTTAATTTCGCTAACTTTACTTCCAGCTTCGGATCTGCTCTTACTAGTTCAAGTGCTTTTTTACGTTCTGCTATGCTGTTCTCAAGCAAGGTATTTTCAGCCGTCGCCTGCTCAATTGAATGTGATAAATCACCCACCAACCAGTATTGATATACTCCAGCTATCGTAACAAGCAATAAAACCCCTGCTATAGCTTGCAGTAACTGACGTGCCGAAAGCTTAATCTCTGGCTTGCGAAACTCGTCCTGGTAGAAATTAATCGACTGTTTCACTTAACTCTTCCAGGCCGTCTAATGCCGCGCCGATTGCCACCCCAAACCGTGCATCACACTCACTATTCAGCTTTTCAAATATTTCATGTGTTTGAAAAGGAATAAGAGCAACAGGCAGCCGCTCGTTGAGTAAATCGGATAATTCCATTCCCTTTTCATCATCTACAAATATAAAGCCCAGCTCTATTCCTGGTTTGCCTAACTGGCTTTCGTAATAATCCATTGACCGTTGAATATCGAGACCCAAACGATCTATGTTTTCAACGTTATGCAAAAATCCTTGTTCTATTTCTTCCGGAGAAAAATGTCCCTCAAGGGAGCGACACAAATACAGCTTTCCGCTATCCATAAGACATAGTGTTCCACCACTTTTTTCCAGACGAATGACCGCCACATCTACACCATCGAAAGCGGGAAGCCAACTAAACAGATTTGCCAGGGCGGTTTCATTAATGCAGATACCCTCAAGCTGAGAGTCACTTCTGTCGGCAATATCCACCAGCTCTTTGATTTCTTTTTTCTGCGCAATTGCTGCGTAGGACATATCCATACGCCCCCGGTACGCATCTTCTGGAAGTCGAAATGCATCGATTACGATCTCTTCTACCGGCTGAGTCGTTAATTCATTTGCTTTCCATTTCATTGCCGAAGAAAGCTCTTCATTGGGAACGTCAGGGGAGTCAACCAGCATTAACTGATAATGGTTTTGAGAAAGCGCAATCGCGCACTTTTTACAGGCACTTTTGTTTATCAACGCTAACAGCACCTCATCCATGGTCTCGCTCGTAAACGACTCTTCATAAACCTCATGCAATACGGGGCGCTGGCTGCTTCCCATGCTCACAGAGACGGCTACAACGTGATCCTCATACAATTCCAGACCCAAGGTCTTGGAGCTTGCGCTACCCGTTCGAAACCTATTGAAAATTTTTGATAATTCCATCTATCTCTTCTATTAAATCTCTAACTCTATATCTGAGTGTAGACGAGATAACAAAGTGGGAAAGCAGGTCTTAACCGCAAAATAGATGTGCCTTTATATAGAGACGGCTATAGGATGGATCAAAGGCTTTTAGGAAGGAGGGGATCGGGCTTTATAAAATAACTCTAACGCAGAAGGACTGAATCCAGAGGGAAATTAGGCTAAGAGACTAAGAGAATTGAATAAGCGCAGGGGGAGCCGCTATACTTTATTTGTAAGGGGTGCAGAATGCTACCGGGGGATTTTTTGGCGGAGAGGGAGGGATTCGAACCCTCGATACCTTGCGGTATACACACTTTCCAGGCGTGCTCCTTCGGCCACTCGGACACCTCTCCATTTCGATCAGCCTGGCCAACTAGTACCTGCAGGCTCAACGAGTCAGGGCGCAGAATATTACCCTAGCGCCGACCGTAAAGCAATCACTTCAAAAGCAGGCACATTTATCCGTTCCACTCAACACAGCAAGCACTATAATCCAGCTCGGGCCTTGCTTTCGGCTCAGCACCGATACTACCAATATATAGAAACGCAGCAATCACATCCTCAGAGCGAAGGCCAAGGCCCTCCTTTACAACATCACTGTAAGCCATGTCTCCAGTACGCCACATCGTGCCATAATTCAAGGACTGCGCGCTTAACAGCATATTCTGTACAGCGGCACCCGTTGCAAGCGCTTGCTCCAACACCGGCACCTTATG
>DFBZ01000086.1:5998-6472 GCA_002366835.1 Gammaproteobacteria bacterium UBA3067 | reverse complement strand
GCAATAAAAGCTTGATCTGCTCATCACTTGGAGCTGGATCGACTAACACCGATGTAGAACGCCGACTCTCTATTTCTTTCATCTTTTCCTCAAAATTTATTGGCATGGAAAGCTAATTCCTCCGGCAAAGAGGACTATCCCACCTTTACAATAACTTAGAGCCCATTTCTCTAGACCGCTCAAGAATACTGAGCTAAACATATATAGGCACCCTTTAAAAGGATCACTTAACCCACATTTTGTGCGGAAATAACCACCACCCCTTACTTAGTATATGGAAATTCATGGATGGCGGATTCAAAGGTCGTTACCTTAATACTGACCCAGGTTTTTATAATGCTGGGGATCATCATTGCCGGATTAACCGTTTACGTTTTCTATCTTAAGCATAAAATAGAGAGTGGAAGCATTGCAGTGCCTCAAGAGGCAGAACTAGACACTTCCCCAGAAAATCATTCTCAAGAAAACGACAAA
>DFBZ01000086.1:0-5950 GCA_002366835.1 Gammaproteobacteria bacterium UBA3067 | reverse complement strand
AGTGAAATCCCTCAGGAAATAGACGCCGCAGATGAAGACAGCGATACAAAGCTACTTGCCATCCTAATACGACATATTTACTTAAAGGCAGAGCTTGAGGCTCTTGTGCACCGAAAGGACCCAGAGCCCTTCTGGGCATTGCTATCCCCCCCCCTCATCGGCCTGGCTTCTCTTCTACCCTCAGAAAAAACAAAAGAATCTCTGGTCAATCTAGAAGAAAAGAATCGGGAGCTATTGAACTTTCAGGAAGTTTTTTTCTCGCTGCAAAAACTTATTAGAGAACAATTACCAACAAGCCATGTCGAAAAACTATTACCTCTCACTGAGGAAATGAGCTTACTCCAGGGCGATGCCAAGCCAGAAGGTATTCCAAAATACTACGAAGAATGCTTCAAAGGGATTTCTGAACTAGTCACCGAAAAGCTTTCCCCTGCATCAGGGGGGCACACTGAAGAAAAAATCACGTTAGAAGAAATGCCTGATATGCAAAATACACAGGCATTGGAAATTGAAGGGTTTATTAATGAACTTCAAGACCAGGGAATCATACCCAGTGAACAAATGGGAAAATATAATAATTTCCTACTCCGCTTAAAGGAGCAGTTCAAAAAGAACGAAGCCTCTTTCAACCAGCTAAAAAAAACTTTAGTCGAATCAGAAATGTGTTCTCAGTTCCTTGAGTCTGAACTAGCTGCCGCGCAAGAAACCGTCAAAACTCTGATTGAAAACGTGGAAGAAAACCAAGCAAGTGATCAATCAACTGAAAACGAGGAAAAATAAAAGACCTAGAGGAACTCGTTGCTCGATTTACTAATGAAAGCCGTGACATGCTCATGGCCATCCAAGTGCTTCAAGATGAAAATGCCGAGCTCAGAAATAAAACCGATAACTCAGCCCCATAGTTAAACCTCGAAACCCAATTATTCAAACTCTAAACTTTCACCAAAATCCAGCACACGGAAATCTATTGGGTTTCCGGCAGCTTCCCGCTGCTTTAAGGCATCATTAAGCACATCCACCGCCTCAAACTGACCATCCATACCGAGCCGAAATGTTCCCCAGTGTATTGCAATGCTGGTTTTAGCCGCCAAAATATCATGTGCTTTGATCGCCTCAAGAGGGGAGATATGTGAACCCGACATAACGGGCTCAGGACGAAAGGCACCAATCGGCAGAAGCGCCAGGCGTGGCTCGCCATAACGCTGCCTAATCATCTCGAAATGAGGGCCAACCGCAGTATCACCGGCAAAATAATAAGAACCACCGGGAGTTTTAAGTACGTAGCCCATCCACAGGCGTTTATCTTTATCACCTACGGTTCTTCTCGACCAATGCTGGGCAGGCACACCCACCACCTCCAAGTTCTGGTTCACATGCGTTGATGCCCACCAATCCAGCTCCAAAACATTTTTAATACCCTCAGCTTGCAGTAACTCAGCATTCCCCAAACCCACAAAAATTTTTGGCTGAAAGCGTTCTGAAAGACGCTTCAAGGTGGGTAAATCCATATGATCATAGTGGCTATGACTCACCACAACCACATCGATGGGCGGCAAACTATCAAAATCCAGGCCCGGCGGGCGATATCGATAAGGAGAGACTAAGGGCAAAGGCCCGCAGTAATCAGACCATATCGGGTCAGTCAGAATATTTAAGCCCTGTGTTTGAATCAATGTGGTGGAATGGTTAATAAACGTGACTTTCAAGCCCTCAGCCATCACCCGCTCAACAGGTGGCGCATAGCTTTTGTTGGGAAGCTTATCCCACTCACCGAACCCCTGCTTACCTGAGACCACACCCTGTAGCGCAGAAACATATTCTCGCTCTACTTTTTCAACCAGGTTAAAAAATCGCTCGCCGTCAAAGTGATCACTCTTCGCCCCCAAGTAGGCAGGCCCCCCTAATAAAGCAAAAGAAGAGCCGACTCCCGCCAGAAAAATGGAAATGCTGATTAATATATACTTGATTTTCATAGATTTTTTACTGTGTAATTATTATTTTCAAATAGCTGTTGTGATAAATTTAGCAGAAGTCATTTTAACCTAAAAACCTCAGCTGCACCCCGAGGGTATAAAGGCGCGAAAAAGGTGTGCGGCAACAGTAGGCGGTTTTAGCTTAAAGACGCCACTCTTTCAAAACGGAGTGTATACGATAAGAAACAATCACTAACAGTATCTAGCCCAAACTTTCTTATACTTAAACGGCAAGCTCAACACGTTATCAATGGCGACTACCTTACAATGACTTTAAAAAAACTGTTCATATACACCCTTCTCACTGGTTTTATAGCCTTCCCTGTATACGCAAAAAAAGAACATCAACATCAACATCAACATCAACATCAACATCAACATCAACATCAACACCCGAACCTTAATCATCATCAACATCGTCCTCGCCCAAGTCTTAAGCATCAGCAGCTTCCCCCCGGCCTAAAGATGAAAACCGATAAAGGCGGTTCACTACCCCCTGGCTGGAAAAAGAAACTTGCCAAAGGGGCTGTATTGGATAAAAGCATTTATGATCAGGGAAAGGTTATAAAAGCAATTGATTCCAAGGGCATTATTACCGTTAAAGTCGATGATAAAGTGCTTCGGCTTTACAAAGCATCAAGAGAAATTGTGGATATATTAAAGTAAGCACACCCTGTACCACCGTGTAATCAAATACTTTTTGTTGAACAGAAGCTCAGACAGCCAGAACTGCCTGAGCTTTATAACATTATCGCCTTGTAATGCCTTATTCCCTATAAGCCCTCCCTCCCGTTAAGAACCACACCCTTTTCAAGCGTTAAAATTTCACTTGCCATCACCTCAATGCTGCCTATAATACCACTGTACTAATGTACAGTTATTGGCAATAAAAATGAAACAAACAAATGATCTCGAAAAACTACTCAGCACCCGAAAGGTATGGCGCGCCTCTCATCGTCTACCACAAAAAGATAAGGGCATTGATAGCGGCTTCTCTCAACTTAATCACCACCTACCCGATAGGGGGTGGCCCGCTTCAGGTTTAACAGAGCTACTTTGTGATCAATTGGGCCTTGGTGAATTATCCTTATTAAGCCCCGCTTTGGCGCAACTGAGTCAGCAAGCAGGCTGGCTAGTTTGGGTAGACCCACCCTATACCCCCTACCCACCAGCACTGGCTCAGCAAGGTATCGACTTAAGGCGCATTGTGCTGCTACAAACCCAATCACAGGCCGAGCAGCTCTGGGCCTTAGAAACCCTTCTAAAAGCGGATTATTGCCACGCGGCATTATTCTGGCCAAAACGTTATTCCCCCAAGGCCTTACGGCGACTACAAATTGCAGCCGACCAGGGCAAAAGCTGGGGCATCGCTTTTCGCCCCATCGCCAGTCAGGCCCATGCTTCCCCAGCACCCTTGCGTATACGCCTTGGCCGATCCAAACAAAATGCCCCAGCTGGTTTGCAAATAGAAATCATAAAACGGCCAGGTAAATGGGCATCAGAAGCCTTCAGCGTGCCTATTCAGCAACACCTTCACCAACACCAGGCCTACTCTGCCAATGCTCACCAATACCAAGCTATTGATCAAATGGCTCAACAAGAAATTACGCATCATTTTATAAAAAAGAGTTCTGGAAATATTCTTCCCTTAAGAGAGAGCGCAGCGCAAGACAACACCAAACCCTGCCCTCTCTTATAAAGCATGCTGTTACGCCATGAACCGTCGACCTTACCGCCTTTGTCTCTACTTCCCTCTCCTGCCATTGGAAATTTTCACACTAACAATGGAAGAGAATCGCCCCTTCGCGCTGGAGCACCGGGTAAAAAACCGCCGCTGCATATCAATGTGTAATACAGCCGCGCAATCTCAAGGCATTAAAACTGGCATGAGCATTAGCCAAGCCTACTCGCTAATACCCGAGCTAGTGGTTCAATGTGAAGATACCCAACAACAAACCCAGGCTTTACAGCAGCTGGCCATTTGGGCTTATGACATTAGCCCAGATATTTTTTTGCATAAGAATCACGCATTGATGATTGAAGTGAGCAGTTGTTTAAAAATGCATGGCAGCTTAAATAATTTTTTATTATTCCTTGAGAAAAAGTCACAGCAGATCGACTACCACTGCAGCGCAAGCATTACCCACAGTTTTCTAGGTGCTTACCTGTTAGCACAACAGTATTTTTTAAACTCTTCCGATAAAAAATTCCAGAGCCAGCACCTTGAGATGAATGCTCTGCATGATTTACCGCTGCCTTTAATGGATATTGATGCCTCACAAATAGAGAAACTCACAGGCACGGGCTTTAAAACCCTGGGGGATTTATTCAAAATCCCAGAAGCCGCCTTGCACAAACGTTTTGGCGCAGGCTTTATATGCCAACTTCATGAGATAAAAGGTGAATCTACCCCAACCCTGCAAAAATTCATATTACCGGATAAATTTTCACGCACCATTAGTTTTATCGAAGAACTTGAGCAGGTAGAGCAGCTTATTTTTCCCTTACAACGTTTACTCAGCGAACTGTGCAATGACCCTCTTGTTCGCCAGAAAACCCTGCGTCAACTAAAAATCACTCTTGGTTTCCGCGAAGAGAAAAATGAACATCTGCTTTTGGGCTTAAGCCAAAACCGCCAAGCTCACAGTGCCTTTGTAAAAGAAATGGTGGCACTGCTTCGCTTAAAATTCAGTAATTACACCCTGCAAGCTCCGGTTATTTTATTGTCACTGGATGTGGAACATTTTTTTCCACTTCAGCAGCAAAGTGATGACCTCTTTGCCCCGCAAAAGTCCAGCAAAGAAAGCCCTGAAGCCCTGCTTGATCAACTACAGGCCCGCCTTGGGCCCAATGCGCTACAGGGAATGAGCGCACAAGAAGACCATCGCCCCGATCGCGCATTTTCCCTACAAAGCCTGAGTTGCAATCAAGACCCAGCAACACCTTTGCTGCTACCCGAACGCCCCCTCTGGCTGCTCAAGGAACCCCGCCCCTTGATGATGATCGACCAACAACCCCGTATGAATGGCCCGATACAATTACTCAAGGGGCCAGAACGTATTGCCAGCGGCTGGTGGGATCATGCACCCATTCAACGTGATTATTTTATCGCCCGCCACCACAACGGTGCCTTGTATTGGATATTTCAAACACTGGAAGAAAAACGCTGGTATCTGCATGGCATCTTTTCCTGAATCACAAAAAATTCCGCTATCAGTATGAATGGCCAGCTACCCGCCTATGCAGAATTACACTGCCTGAGTAATTTTACTTTCCTGCGCGGTGCCTCACACCCAGAAGAATTAGTGAGCGAGGCAGCCCGCTTGGGCTATAAAGCCCTGGCCATAAGCGATGAATGCAGCCTTTCAGGTGTAGTACGCGCGCACCAACAAGCCAAACAAGAAGATATTCAATTATTAATCGGTAGCGAATTCAAGCTCGGAAAAAACAGTACGCTGATTATTCTCGCCACCCACCGACAAAGTTATGGCCAGCTCTCTGCATTAATTACCCACTGCCGACGTCATGCAAAAAAAGGGCATTATCAGGTTCACTTTGAGGATATTAAACGTTTTATTCGCGAAGCAGTGTTAATAATATTACCGGATTACCACAACCCAGATGTAACTCTATTGGAAGCCCTTAGCCAGTTTTACAATGGCTCATTATGGATTGGATTAAGCCTTCATCACCATGCCGATGAAGCGCTAAAAAAACAGCGGCTTTATCAATTAGCCAAACAGTTCCGTTGCCCACTCGTGGCCTGCGGTAGTGTTTTAATGCATAAAGCCTCACAACAAATGCTGCAAGATACTCTCACCGCTATTCGACAAAACCAGTCTATCTATCAACTGGGCTTAAACCTGGAAAGTAATGCGGAGCACCACCTGCGTTCGCTGGAAACATTGCAAAATATTTATCCCCCTGAAACTTTGGCTGAAACACAAACTATTCAGAAACGCTGTCATTTTTCATTG
>DFBZ01000116.1:11036-13297 GCA_002366835.1 Gammaproteobacteria bacterium UBA3067 | reverse complement strand
AGCCCTAGAAATTTTCGCAGGGAGAAAGCACGCCTAGAGGCCATTTTAAGTGCAGCGCAGGGGCATCAGCGTGGCTGAGTTTGCTCACACAGATCTATCCAGGACTTGATGGCATTGCTCAGGTATTTTTGTCGGTGCAGAATAAAATAGAAATGCCTGCGGAAGTTCCGTTGCGGTACATTCAGAGGAATTAGATTGCCGCGTTTAAAGGCGTCATTGAGCGTCACCCTCGACAAGCAGCTAATGCCCAGGTCTGCTTCTACAGCGCGTTTAATGGCTTCGGTGTGCTCCAGCTCCAGGCCAACATCCATTTTGGCCACTAAGCCAGACATAGCCCGGTTAAAGGTTTGCCGTGTACCAGAGCCGTTTTCTCTTAATATCCACCGTGCCGACAATAGCTCTTTGTCACTGATGGATGTCTGCGTTGCAAGCGGGTGTGTAGGAGAACAAAAAACCACCAGTTCGTCTTTCCGCCAGGGAAACACTTCGAGCTCAGGGTGCTGAAGCTCACCTTCGATAAGGCCGATGTCTAGCTCAAAGTTCCGCACTTGCTCGCTAATAGTAGCGGAATTGGCGACATGCAGTTGCACCTGTGCACCGGGGTGCTGTTTCATATAGCGGGCCATAATGCCAACGGCGAGGTAATTGCCAATGGTGAGGGCAGCCCCTACCTTTAGTGCTGGAATGGTGCTCTGCTGCAACAGCTGCTGCTCAAAGGCTTGTGCCTGCTCAAAAAGAGCTTGGGCCTGTGGCCTGATCGCTCGTCCCAACTCGTTTAGCTGGAGTTTTCTACCGTTGCGATCAAAAAGCCGCATCGAATAATGTTTTTCGAAGTCTGACAGGGCGCTGCTGACGGCTGACTGCGACATAGCAAGATCGCCAGCCGCCTTACTGATATTTTGGTAGTGGGCCACTTTCAGAAAAACGTGAAGTTGCTTTAAGCTGTATCTCATATCGGAAATTCCGAATACTTATATCATTAATACCCATTTTGCCGATACAAAGGCCCCGTGTATAGTCCCTGCAGTTTATCCATTACCTCTTGTTGTAGGAGCTTTATATGTCCGGTTTTATTGAGGCACGTGTTACCAGTATTCGTCATTGGAACGATACTCTGTTCAGTTTCAGAACCAGTCGGGATGCAACGTTCCGTTTCAAAAATGGACATTTTATTATGATGGGCTTGCCGCAAGAGGGTAAACCCTTAATGCGCGCCTACAGTATTGCCAGCGCAAACCACGAAAGTGAGTTGGAATTCTTCAGTATTAAAGTACCCGATGGCGCGTTGACCTCACAACTAAAAAATGTGGTGGTGGGGGATAAAATACTGCTTAGTAAAAAGCCCACCGGAACGCTGCTGAAAGAGAACCTATTACCAGGGCGGAACCTGTATTTGCTTAGCACGGGAACGGGTTTAGCGCCCTTTATGAGTATCATCAAGGATCCTGAAATATACGAAAATTTTGACAGAGTGATTTTAATTCATGGGGTTCGGCAGGTTTCAGAACTTGCTTACAGTGAGACCATTACCCAAGATTTGCCGATGGACGAGTTTATGGGTGAGGAAATCAAGAACAAATTAATCTATTACCCCACCGTTACCCGTGAACAGTATAAAAACCAAGGCCGGCTGACTGATTTAATGAAAAGCGGTAAACTATTTAGTGATATTGGCTTGCCTGATTTCAATATTGAAAGTGATCGCTTTATGATTTGCGGCAGCCCGGCAATGCTGAAAGACTGCTGTCAAATGTTGGACGAACGGGGTTTTAAGGAGTCAAGGCAGGGCCGGGTAGGGCATTACGTTATTGAGAGGGCATTTGTAGAAAGTTAAGCCGTGTTTGATTAACTGTTGGCGGCACTGTTGGAGGGTGGATTGATGGTGTCGTCATTGGCAGATGGAAAGCCGATTTTTTGTAGTGCAATAAAATCTTGCAGAGGGACGGGCCTGCAGTAATAGTAACCTTGAACAATAGAGCAATGATGACCCTGAAGGAAGGTGAGTTGCTCGATGGTTTCTACTCCCTCTGCTATAACGTTTAAATCCAGGCCTTGCGCCATATTGATAATGGTTTTTGTGATCGCCTCGCCTTGTCGATCATTTCCGATATCATTCACAAATGCACGGTCTATTTTTAATGTATTAATAGGTAGCTTTTTGATGTAGCTCAAAGAGGAGTAACCCGTGCCGAAGTCATCCACTGAAATAGAAACGCCCAGGTTCTTTATGGCGACAAGTTTGGCGATTTTTTCTTCTGGGT
>DFBZ01000116.1:9747-11006 GCA_002366835.1 Gammaproteobacteria bacterium UBA3067 | reverse complement strand
CCATGGCAAATATCATGATTCATGAGTTGCCGCACCGATAAATTAACAGAAACCGTGAGGCGTGTCTCACAGCTTTTCTGAATTATTTGTGCATCGGCACAGGCTCTGGCGAGTATCCAGTAACCGAGCTCAACAATTAAGCCGGTCTCTTCGGCGATAGGAATAAACTCATCCGGAAAAATTGCTGGCTGGTCTTTCGGCTCCCATCTTACCAAGGCCTCGACACCTACAATGCACCCAGTATTTGAGTCAACTTGTGCTTGGTAGTGGAGTACGAATTCGTCTTTCTCAATGGCGACACGCAAACGACTTTCAATTTCAAGTGTTCTGCGCATTTTTGACTCCATATGAGCGGAGTATACTTGGTAGTTATTTCGGCCTTGGGTTTTGGCCTGATACATGGCAATGTCTGCGCACTTTAATAAGTCGACGATATTGTTTGCGGAGAAAGGGTAAGCAACTAAACCTATGCTGGCACCGACGTGGACCTCATGTACAGTTTCATTTTCAGTGATATAAAAGCGATCTGCTAACTGGTTTAATAGTTTTTCGGCGACACAAATAATATCTTCCTGAGTATTAATCGACTCGAGGATAAGGGTAAATTCATCACCACCCAAGCGGCATAAGGTATCAACTTCCCTGATGCAGCCTGATAAACGCCTTGAAACCTCTTTCAGTAACGAATCGCCGACACCATGCCCCAGTGTGTCGTTGACTTCTTTGAAGTGATCCAAGTCCAGAAACATCAAGCCAACCATCGTGTCGTTGCGTCGTGCTCGCGTGATGGCGTTTTCAAGTATTGTTTCGAAATAAGACCTGTTTACAAGGCCTGTTAGTGAATCATAACGCGCTGAATGTAGGAGTTGGTTTTCGATTTCTTTACGTTGGGTAATATCTCTTAGAGCGAAAACGGCGCCATTAAATGGCGCATCGGATCGGGATATTGGCGTGACAATAAATTCAGCGGGGAAAGACTTTCCATCTCTGATGCCGTAAATATTGTTGTCAATCTTATCGCTATGACCTTCTGAACACTTTAAATAAGTGGAACTTTCTGGCCATATAAAAGGTTGGTCACTCTCTTCGTCGTAACTAAGCAGGTCGGAAATATTTGTCCCAAGCAGGGTGTCAATTTTGGAGTTGAATATTTTCGTAGCGGCGGGGTTAACGAAGGTAATCCCCCCCGCGGTGTTAACGCCAATAACAGCCTCACCCACGGATTTGAGTAATAGTTCATTATCCTCTTTGAGTTGCAT
>DFBZ01000116.1:9181-9689 GCA_002366835.1 Gammaproteobacteria bacterium UBA3067 | reverse complement strand
GGTTTAAAAAGATAATCCACCGCTCCGGATTCATAACCCTTAAAAACGTATTTTTGATCTTTGTTGATAGCGGTGACAAATATGATGGGAATCGATTTTGTTTTCTTGTGTTTGCGCATCAAGGATGCAACTTCGAAACCATCCATATCCGGCATCTGAACATCGAGGAGAACGAGGGAAAACTCCATTTTAACGGCTAATGTTAAGGCTTCCTGGCCGGAGTTAGCTTTAACGAGGTTGCGATCTTCCGCATCAAGAATAGCTTCCAGCGCTACCAGGTTCTCAGGATGATCGTCGACTATGAGTATATTTTGCTGCAACATCAATACGTCTATACAACACCGGTAATTTGGGTGGATGCCTTGAATAAGTCTTTTATTTAGGGCAGGTTCGCAGCTCTCTGGTGTTCAGTTTTATCTGAATCGCATTATCTTGAGCTGCGTGAGCGAACAGTTCGTTGCTAACTATATTAAGAATAGACGTGATATTTTTTTTTGGGAAGGCATAT
>DFBZ01000116.1:7565-9011 GCA_002366835.1 Gammaproteobacteria bacterium UBA3067 | reverse complement strand
CTTTATTAAAAAAGAAGCGATGTCCTTCAAAGGTAATATTGCATCGGGCTGTGCTGCTGCAATGGCTGCCAGAGGCATTGTATCTACTTCGGCTGTTGCGGGGTCTTGCGCCAGCGTATAACCCCCCCGAACATTAATCGCTTGCAGGCCTTCTGCCCCATCTTGATTAGCGCCGGTTAGAATGATGCCGATGACATTCTCTTGATAGCTCTCTGCTGCCGATTCAAACAGGAGATCAATGGAGGGGCGAGAATAATGAACCGGTTCGTCATTGGATAGGGCCAAAGCCCCTTTGTGCTCCACAAGCATATGATAGTTACTGGGTGCTAGGTAAATATTACCGGTCTCAATATGCTCTTTATCGTCGGGTTCAAGCACATTGAGTTGGCAGTGGCGGTTCAGAATTTCGATGAAAAACCCTGAATCCAATTGATTTCGTTGGCGGTGTTGGACCACTAAAATGGGAAGAGGAAAGTCCTTGGGTAGAGGCGAAAGAATGGCGGAGAGAGCCTCTAGGCCGCCCCATGAAGCACCAATGACGATCAGCTCATGGTGTTTTTTTAGTCCTTCTGTTTTTTGTGTAACGAAAGCGTTCATGGCTTATTCAGAACTGTTCTCGTTGTTACTGTTGAGTGGGAATGGTTCGTGCTGCTCCGTTTTTTGGTAAATTTTATATTTGTTGTCCAGAGTTTTATAGAGAGGATGGCAACTTGAGAACCGTAGACTCTCCTTTGAACCCAGGCAAAGGTAAGCGCCATAATCGAGGCTATTGGAGAAAAGCCTAAATACCCTGTCCTGTAGCGAGTGGTTAAAATAGATCAAAACATTTCGACATATAATGACCTGCATTTCACTGAATACCTGATCAGTTACTAAGTCGTGGTCGGCAAAGATAATGTTCTTTTTCAGAGAGCTATCCATAATGATGCTATCGTAACGCGCCGTATAATAATCGCTTAGTGAGTATAAACCTCCCGATTCTTGGTAGTTTTGTGAATACAGTGGAACTGTGTCAATGGGGAAAATCCCCTTTTTTGCTTTTTCTAATACTTGATGATCAATATCGGTGGCATAAATTTGTGCCTTATCGTATAAGCCCAGCTCTTTTAGCAGAATGCACATGGAATAAATTTCCTGGCCTGTTGAGCAGCCTGCGTGCCATATTTTAAACGAAGGATAGCTTTTTAACTGAGGGGCAACATTTTCTCTAAATGATTTATAAAAATGTGGGTCACGGAACATTTCTGTGACGTTAACTGTCATGTGGTCGAATATTTCGATAAACATGGCTTCATCGTGAATCACTAGGTGAATCAGTTCGCACACATTATCGAGTTTAAATCGCTCAAGCTGGTTCTGTATGCGCCGCCTTAGTGAAGCGCGGCTATAAGAGCGAAAATCGTAACCATACTTGCGGTATATCGCTTCTAAAAACAGATCTAGCTC
>DFBZ01000116.1:0-7475 GCA_002366835.1 Gammaproteobacteria bacterium UBA3067 | reverse complement strand
AGCGATAATAATTTGTCGGCATTCAGTGGCTTTGTAATGTAATCACTGGCACCGGCGGATACGCATTTTTGTTTATCTCCCTTCATGGCTTTAGCCGTGAGAGCAATAATGGGCAGTGTTTCAAAGCGGGGGTCTTTACGGATCAGCGACATGGCTTCATAACCGTCCATTTCGGGCATCATAATATCCATAAGAACAAGGTCTTTATCCGGTGCTTCATTCAGCGCCTCTAGTGCTTCTCGGCCATTGGTGGCTATCTCAATATCAAAACCTTTGTCTTCCAGAATGGCTGAGACGGAGTAAATGTTTCGCATGTCATCATCGACCACCAGCAATTTTTTACCCTCAAATATATCGTCACGGTGATCAATGGGCTCTGGCGAGCGCATTTTTGAAATATCATCATTGTGTTTTCCCACCCAATTTAAAAACAGAGAGGCTTCGCTGAGCAAGCGCTCAGAAGACTGATCCGTTTTTAGAATAATGCGATCGGCATATTTTCGTAGTTTTTCCTCTTCCTCACGCATAAGGTCTTTTGCGGTATACACCACCACCGGAATGGCATCGATGCTTGCATCGGCATCGATATTTTCCAATAGGCTTAAGCCATTTGTATCGGGTAAATCCAAATCTAGAATCATGCAGTCAAAGCGCAGCTCTTGTAGCGACTGTATGGCTTGCGCCCCAGTGCTTGCTGAAACGATCTCAACGTCTTGCCCTTTGAAGGTGGACAGAATCTCTTCTTGGACAATCTCACTGTCTTCTACAAGTAATAAGCGATTGATATCTTTGTTGAGTGCTTCTTCGATTTTTTGAAAGGACGCGGACAGGGCGTCGTTGCTGACGGGTTTTTTAAGGTATTCAAAGGCACCCATGGCAAGCGCTTTTTCGGAGGCATCCGAGCCGGAAATAAAATGAACAGGGATAGACTGGGTGGCCTTATTCGCCTTTAGTTGTTCCATTACTTCCAAACCGCTTATGTCGGGCAGACCGACATCGAGGATAATAGCGCAGGGCTTGTGTGATTCAGCATAAGCGAGCCCACTTTCGCCGTGGTGGCAGATATGGGTATCGATGCCGTGTTCATGCGCCAGGTCACGGAGTACTTCAGCAAAAGCGGGGTCGTCCTCAATAATTAAAACGAGGTTGTCCTGCTTGTAATCCGCAGCAGCCGTCGCCACAGGAGATACTATTTCTGTAGCGCTGGCGGCGACAGCGTTGTTGGTACTTGGCTCGTTGGCGGCAATGACTTCGCCGGGGCTATTCTGCTCTTCAAGAGTTTGCGCTCCCTCTATGATGGCTTTGTCGGGTAGAAAGAGGGTGAAGGAGGAGCCCCGGCTTTCTTCAGATTGGGTGATTCGCAGATCCCCCTGTAATAACTTGGCCAGCTGTTTGGATATGGTCAGGCCTAAACCCGTGCCGCCAAAGTTTCGGCTGGTGGTGCCATCGGCTTGCTGAAAGGCTTCGAAAATCAGGTTTTGTTTATCCTTGGGAATGCCTACGCCCGTATCTCTTACCGTAAAGGCAATGGTGTTTTCTGGAGTGAGGTGTGCTCGCCCAAGTGTCATTTGTGCTGTGGGACGAGCCACTTCCAAATAGACGCCCCCTTGCTTGGTAAACTTAAAGGCATTGGAAAGCAGGTTTTTGAGTATCTGCTCCAGACGTTGACGGTCAGTAATGAGCTGCTCGGGAAGGTTGTCAGCGATACTCACGCCAAAATCAAGATTTTTTTCCTTTGCAACATGTTCAAAGTTAAGTTGGATGTTGCGTCGAACCACCTCAAAGGGAAGGTTCTCAAGAACCACTTGTAGTTTTCCTTCCTCGACCTTCGATAGATCGAGTATGTCATTGATAAGCGCCAGCAGGTCAGTGCCGGCAGAGTGAATCACGTCGCAGTGTTCAATTTGTTTTTCAGCCAGATTGCCTTTTTTATTCTCTGCGAGATTGCGTGACAAAATCAAAATACTGTTCAGAGGTGTGCGCAACTCATGGGACATGGTTGATAGGAACTCTGATTTATATTTGCTGCTGAGTTCGAGTGCTTCGGATTTTTCTTCGAGGACTTTTTGCGCTTTTTCCAGCGCCTCATTTTGTACAAGCATGTCCTGTTTCTGTTTTTCGAGAATCTTGGCCTGCTCTGCAAGTTCTTCGTTGGTGACTCTCAACTCTTCTTGCTGCGCTTGCATGCTTTCTTCAGATGCTCTTAAGGCCGTAGTTTGTTCTTCCAGCTCTTCGTTGCTGGCGCGTAGTTCTTCTTGTTGGGACTGGAGGCGTAGTTCCGATTGCTTCAGCGCATCAGCCTGTTCTTCGAGGTCGTGGTTGACGCGCTGCAGCTCTAGCTGCTGTGTGGCCATGGAATCCGCTTGTTTTTGCGTCTTTTCCAGCATTTCAGCGACTTGAATACGCGAGAGAACCGAGTTTATAGCAATGCCAACGCTATCCATTACGGAGCTCAGAAACAGCGCTGCTTGGTGGTCAATGCTGGTAATGGCGGCGAGTTCGATAACGGCAACGGTACTGCCCTCATAAAGAACCGGGGTAAGTAGAATGTTTTTTGGGGCGCTACTGCCCAAGCCCGTGGTGATGGCCATGTAATCTTCGGGTAATTCGGCAATACTAATTTGTTGTTTTTCCAGGGCGCACTGGCCAACCAGTGACTCTCCCAGTGCGTAGGAGTTTTTGGTCCCTTTTCGGGAAATAAAGGCATAGCTGCTGGTAAGGTTGAGCTTTTGAGATTTTTGATCAAGAAAATAAACGGCACCCACCTGGCAGCCGGTGGAAGGGGTTACATAATCAATGATGTTGCGACACATCTCTTCGAGGCTTTGGTCGCCACGCATTCTTTCGTTGAGGTTGGCTACCTGGGATTGCAGGCGTTCTTTGCGGTGATCTTCCTCGGTGCGTTCCTTGAGTTTGTCGCGCATGGTACTAATGGCCGTTAACAGGTGCCCCGTTTCATCACCTGAATCAATGCTTATTTCTGTGCCCCAGTCACCTTCGGCAATTTTGTCCGCAATCGTCACAGCATGATTCAGGCCGCGTGTAAGCAGTTGAGTGATATATATACTGAAAAATAGCAGTACGGCAACGATGCCAAGAGAAATCATTGCGCCGTTTTTCCATGCTTGGCTGTTTTCAAGCTTTACCTCATACAGGCTGTTGGAGAAACGTTCGGTCACCTCCTGGCGTAGCAGCCTGAGTTTGTTTTCTAGAGAAGAGAAGTTGGAATTTATCTTGGGAACCAACTCGAACAGCTCATCGGAACTAATAGATTCATCCAGCATGCCGCTTGCTACCGTGCTGGATGCCTCATAGTAAGCGTTAAGGACTTTGGTAATTTGCTTCACTTGCTCTGTTAACTCAGGAGAAATTTGCTTGATCCTGTTTAAGTCTCTTCGGGCTATTTCGTATATTTCCTGTGCCCGAACCAGCTCCTCCTGTTCACCCGTATCCACCGCTGCAGAGAAACTCAGTTTCATTGCGCCGGTGGAAATGGAGGCTTCGTTTACAATTTCAAGAATGGGAAAGTCATTGCTTTGGATATTGGTAAGGTGTTCGTCGGTAGAAAGGGAAACAAAATAATTTGAAGTGAGATAAATGACAAAACCCAGGATAGAAATTCCTGCAATAAGCATGACTTTTTTTCGAATGGGCCAATTCTTAAACAAGGGTGATATCCTTTTCTCTTGTAAATAGTCTCAATCGTTTTCTGCGTTAACACAGGGCTTGATATGGCAGAAAGGCCAGTAAGCATGGTGTTAAATCAATAGTAGATAGCCATCTATAAACAATAGCCCATCTTCCTTGTTATGGATCTCAAATGTTGTTTTCTGGAAATGGCCCTTATGTGTAGCAGGCCCTGTTTCGAGTTTAAGAATAGCCTGTAGGCTGAGTTTTAAGCCGTTCCTACTCACTTGCACGTGGGGTTTGCAGGCTGCTTTTCGCAAGATATATTGCGACGAAATGTGTATCAATGAGTAGATGATCGTAGGTAGTAATCTTGCGTATTCTTTTCTAACGACTATACCTATTCCAAGATGGTCCGTTTAATTCATGTATGTGCTCTCATCGAAGGCACCTAATTGTTCGTTACAAACTTGGATTGATGTAATAAGGGTATAACTTGAAGAAGCAGAAAAGGCTGTTAGCCTTTTGGCCTGCCTGGTGGGATCTATTAAGGGAAAGATATAGAAATGGTAAGGCGAATATGAACAAAAAGTGCAAAGCATTAAGTATTGTTTGTAGTCTGGGGCTGTTGGTAAGCCTGCCTGTTCAGGCGGCAGACTTCCCGGTAAAAATAAATGGTTTCGCCACCGCGGGCTTTGTGACTGGGGATATGGATGCTGATTTTATTAGCGGTACCGATGTGTTCAGTGAATCGGCGACCTTTGGGGCTGATAATACCATCGGCATACAGGTTTCGTCTGATATGAATGATCAGGTTAGCTTTACTGGCCAGTTATTGGCAAAAGGGGTGTTGGATGGTTATAACCTGGAGGCTCACTGGGCCTTTATTGACTACCATCCCAGGCACGATTTCTCTGTGCGTGCCGGGCGTCTGGTATTACCTATTGTAATGAGCTCTGAATACGTGGATGTGGGTTACGCCTACCCATGGATCAGGCCGCCAATGGAGGTTTATTCTGGCATTCCGGTGACCTCCTATTCGGGCATTGATATTCTTTATACGCTTAACATTGGTGATGCCAACCTTGTTTTTCAGCCCTATGTGGGGTCGGCACCACCAAATGCCTCAGACAGCTTTGAAATGGAAGTTCAGCTAGGTATTGGCCTGAATACCTCGTTGCAGTTTGAATACGGATCCCTTAGAGCGCATGTGATGAAAGTGAACGATGCTGTTGGCAGCAGCCCAGAGTTTGGGTTCGGCATGGATGTACAAGTCGTAGTGCTTGGTGCTGATCTGGAAATTGCTAATGTGGTATTTACTTCCGAATATATGGCGAAGGAGTTTGATTTATCGGGTATACCGGGCGCTTCTACTATAGAAGGTGATGCTTGGTATGTAACGCTGGGATATCGAATGGGTAAGCTTTTACCCCATATTACCTTTGCTAGCGCAGATTCGGATGTGGATCAGGTGTCGGGCTTGAGTCTGATTCAGGCATCTCTGGGAGAGCTTCTTGGCGACTCTGCTGTTGTTGGATCCTTAGGCTTAGGCCTTGACGAGTTGACGCTTCTACAGACCGACCCCCTTTCGGCAATAAACGACCCAGCTATCGCATCGAAACTAGCTCAGGGCCTTCCAGCGGAACAAGTAGCCCAGTTGCCCGCCATGGTTTCTGTGGCGGAGATGCAGCTACCCCCCGCACCGCTCTCGTACAAGCAGGATTCTATCACTTTAGGCCTGCGTTATGATTTTTTGCCTCGTACTGCCTTAAAGTTTGAGTATCAGGAAATAGAGCCGCAGGAAGAGTCTTGGGGGCTGTTTTTGCAGGAGCCCGCTGATGACAAAGTCAGCCTGTTTAGTTTTGCAATCGACGTGACTTTCTAGGGGGCGGAAAAATGAAGAACAAGATATTTAAAAAGCTATTTTTTGTCTCTGTTTTGTTGTTAAGCAGTACTTACAGTAATGCAGAGCTGGTGGTTATTGTCCACCCTGGTAATAGCCTTGAAGCCATTACCAAAGATAAATTAAAGCGAATTTATCTGGGTAAAAATAAAGAGTTTCCAAATGGCTTGATCATTGCCGCACTTGATCAGGAGAAAGAGAGCGAAGAAAAAGAAGAGTTTTATAAAAAGGTGGTGGGTAAGAGTTTGTCTCAGGTTTCTGCCTATTGGTCTCGTTTGATTTTTACGGGGAAAGGCGTTCCTCCAAGAGTGCTGGCCAATGATAAGGAGATAAAGAGCTGGGTCGCATCTCACCCTGAAAGCATTGCTTACATTAACAGTGAGAATGCCGATGACAGCATAAAAATAATCTTTGATGTTAAATAATGGAGGTGGTTCCTATGAAATATAGATTTTTAAAGCGACACTCTCTATTGGCAATGTTAATGATTAATGCGGGCCTCGCAAATGCGGCGGTAGATATTTCCGGATTTGCCTCGGCTGGTTATGTTGTGAGTGATAGCGATGCTACTTTTATCAGTGCTTCGGATGTAATCAGTGAGTCCGCTTCATTTGGGGCCGATAATACGCTTGGGTTTCAGATTTCGGCGGACATTAATAAACAAACGACTGTCGGGGCGCAATTACTCGCTAAGGGAACGGTGGATAGTTACTCTGTCGCTGCCCAATGGGCCTATGTTGGCTTTAATTTATCAGATGACGTATCGGCGCGCATGGGTCGTTTGAACTTTCCCGCTACTCTTTATAGTGAATACCAAGAAATTGGGATCAGTTATCCCTGGGTTCGGCCTCCCATTGAAGTGTATACCGTGTTACCTCTTGCTACTTATTCCGGTTTAGATCTATTTTATTCTTTCGGTGATGATCAGCTTGAATGGTTAATACAACCCTTTCTTGGTTCTTCTCCGGAATTTAATTCAGTGGGGGGGCGTGGAGAAGTAAATCTTGTATACGGGGCTACACTGATTGCAAATTTTGAGAATGGAAGGCTGAGCTTTACCGCTACACAGGCAGATGGTGTCGGGTTTTTATTCTCGACTGGCGGGGTAGACTTGAGCCTCAACATTGATATGACATTTCTATCCGCTGGATTTGAATACGAGCAAAATAATATTGTTTTAATTGCCGAATTAGTAAACAAAGATATTCATAATAATTCGCAAGGTGATATTCGAACTGTTTCTGACATGATGGCTGGCTATATTACCCTGGGCTATCGTTTGGGAGACTTTTTGCCACACTTTACCTATTCAGATACCCAGTCTGATCACCAGTCAGCATTTTTTCCGGCGGGTTCGGCGCTGCCTTCCCCTCCTCCGCAGGGTATTCCCGCTGAATTTTGGTTGGCACCACAGGATATGGTCGTGCCTGGTAATGCTGAGTTAATTTTACAAAAATCTTATACCTTGGGTTTGCGATATGACTTCAGTAGTCAGACGACCCTTAAAATGGATTATCAAAAAATTATCCCAGATGATAATTCTTGGGGGGTTTTTTATAGTGACCCAGGAGATGAAGTGAACCTGTTGAGCTTTGTTGTCGATGTGGTTTTTTAGTGCAACTCTAAATGTTTTTAATACGGCAGTCGCAGCGATTTCCGGGGCAGCCCCCTTTATTCAAAAGTGAATTATGGTTATCGGCTAGGAAAATACGATGTTGATTAAACTTTTACGTTTGAAAAACCGATATTATACTTTGTTTTTTGTGGCTCTTTATATTGCCCCTGTCCACGCTGCGGTGGACATTAGCGGTTTTGCCACGGCAGGGTTTATCGCAGGGGATACAGAAAATTCCTTCCTAAGTGGGCCGGATGTAATTACCGAGTCCGCGCAGTTCGGCGCTGATAATATTCTTGGTTTGCAAGTGAATGCGGATGTAAATTCGAA
>DFBZ01000122.1:8747-9921 GCA_002366835.1 Gammaproteobacteria bacterium UBA3067 | reverse complement strand
GGTGGTGACCACCAACTGGTGTTGTGGATAAGCATCCAGCAATTTTTGAATAAGCGGCGCACTGCCCAGTACTTCACCCACCGATACGGCATGTAGCCAGATAGATGGCTTATTCGCGCGATTCATTTTCCAAGCAAAGCGCTCAAGCCACCTTTGCCGGTAAGCGGGTGCTTTGCGGCTGCGCAAATACAGGCGCAGCAATACAAATGGCACCAGCAAATAAAGCAAAAGGGTATAAATATTTCTCACTACATAGGTGCTCGGGTTTTAAGTGCTAGACTTCGGCTGCGCAATGCGACAAGGGGCTCTGATTAGGGCCTTCTTAATAAACTTCCGGCTCATGTTACACTGCTTTTGTGACCGACTGCGGATTAAATAACACCATGGCAAACCAAGCAATTCCTGAAGAACTCTTCAAACCAAAACACTGGCCCGCTTGGGCATTACTGGGAATACTCAGGCTCATCACTCTTATGCCCTACGCCGTGCAGATTCAAATCGGCAAGCTCCTTGGCCTGGTGCTTTACACCCTCGCGCGTGATCGCCGTACCGTCACCACAACCAACCTGCGCCTTTGTTTTCCTAATCTAAACGAAGAAGAACTTAAAGAATTAACAAAAAAAACCATCCTATCCAATGGCATCGGCCTGATAGAAACCGCAATGGCCTGGTGGACAGACCCTAAAAAAATGGATCACCTGGTTCACATCGAAGGGCTTGAGCATTGGAGCAGCGCAGTCCAGCAAGGCAAAGGCGTCATTCTCGTGGGGGGACATTTCACCACACTGGACTTAGCAGGTAGCCTCTTATCCCTGTATGTCGATGTCGACCCTATGTATCGCAAAACCAAAAACCCGGTATTTGAATGGAATATCAAAACCAATCGGGAAAAACACTTTAAACACCTTATCGAGCGCAGTGATATTCGCCGCACCTTAAAAACCCTCAAAGAGGGTCGCACATTATGGTATGCACCCGACCAGAATTATGGCGCGAAGCACTCCGTCTTCGCCCCCTTCTTTGGTATTGAAGCGTCCACCATCACCGCCACCACCCGCTTCGCCAAACTCAACGATTCACCGCTGATTCTATTCAGTCATTTTAGAAATGAAGACGGCAGTGGCTACACCTTAAAGCTCTCGCCCATTATAAAAGACTTCCCCACCGGCAATGA
>DFBZ01000122.1:0-8592 GCA_002366835.1 Gammaproteobacteria bacterium UBA3067 | reverse complement strand
AACTTTGCCAAGGCCTCCAGAACCAGCGCGGGACGAAGGTAGTTTAAACACACTTCCAATGCGCGTGGGCAAACAGCCTCTTCGCAGGGATTACAGCCCAGGCCTTGAGTAAGCACCTGAAAATGCGTTGTTACTGGCGGCCGGTAGCGTGGCGAAGTGGGGCCATAGAGGGCCACCACCGAGCGATTTAAGGCGCAAGCCATGTGCATAAAACCATTATCGAGCCCCAGTACCGCACCAGCGAGAGAGATAAGATCGACACTTTCCACAAGGGATAATTCGCCCACCAGGTTGCTCAGCCCCTCGCCCTGCTCTTCCTCGATAACTCTTTCTATTTCCGCTGCCATCGGGGCGCTTTCACCACCCCCCATCAGCCAGACCTGCCACCCTTTTTTTATTTTTTCCTTCGCTATTTCGGCAAAATGGCTCGCGGGCAAGTGCTTACTAGCGGAGCCATCCACACCTGGGCAGATGATCAATAAAGGTTTTTCTCCCGCCTCAAGCTGCCGCCGAGCCAACAGGGCCTGGCGTTCTGCATCATGGCTAATGAGTTGCGGCCGTACTTTTTCTGGTAAGGCGCTAGCGGGCTCGTTGGCCAACGAAAGCAGGTGATCCAATTGGCGCCCATAGGTATTTTTTGCGCGGTAGCGACGATCATTCGCCAAGCTGCAATGAAGCAGGAAACGAAGTTTATCTGGATAAGAAACCGTTCGGCGCGCAATGCGGGCGATAAAGGGGATAAAAGAATAGGGAAGCTGCGGCTGTAAATTAATGGCCTGATAATAACCTTGATGGCGAAAACTCAGGCCCAGTTTGACACAGGCTTGTGCCAACGCGAGTGGGCTCTCACTTTGGGGCAGAACGAAGATACTGCCCCTTTTTGGGAAACGGGCAGTGAGTGGGTGTAGGTTTTCAGGTATCAGCAGGTCAATATCGCATTGGTGACGCTTATACAGCTGCGCCATCAGCGCCTCCACCAATACTAATTCTGTCAGGCTATCCGGGCCAATAATGAGAGTTTTCACCTGCTTCCCCTTTTTTGCACTCTTTGCGCTTTTTATTTTGGGTCGCAGGTTTTATCAATAAATATCTGGAGCTTTGGCTGAAGCTAACTTACCTGCTACTTATTAACATAGGTCAACCACTCGGGATGCTCCACCCTTTTTCCGCTCACCTGATCAAAATACATAGCTTGCAGCTGGGTACAAATCGGGCCACGAACACCGCTGCCAATCACTCGGCCATCCAGTTCGTGGATGGGCAAAAGTTCAGCAGCCGTGCCGGTAAAGAAGGCTTCATCGGCGATATAGACTTCATCGCGGGTAATACGCTTTTCCCGAACTTCCATACCCAGCTCGGCAGCAAACTGGATAACTGTGTTGCGGGTAATGCCATCGAGACAGGATGTCAGCTCTGGGGTATATAAAATACCATCGCGTACGAGGAAGATATTTTCACCACTGCCTTCGGCCACGTACCCTTCGTTATCCAACAACAAGGCCTCTTCTGCGCCTGATGCCAATGCCTCTTGCAGGGCGAGCATGGAGTTGATGTAGTGGCCATTGGCTTTGGCCTTACACATAGAAATATTCACATGATGGCGGGTATAGGAAGAGGTGCGTACTTTGATACCTTTTTCCAACGCTTCGGGAGACATATAAGACGGCCATTCCCAGGCTGCAACGATAACGTGGGTTTTTAAACCCTCGGCACGCAGGCCCATTCCTTCTGAACCGTAAAAAGCCATGGGGCGCAAATAAGCATGATGCAGGTCGTTTTCCTTTACCGCTCGAATCTGGGCGTCGTTAATTTCCTCTTTGCTGAAAGGCATATTCATATTCATGATATGGGCAGAGCGGAACAAGCGATCGGTGTGGTCTTGCAGACGAAAAATGCCGGCTCCACGGCTGGTTTCATAGGCTCGCACACCCTCAAAGACGCCCAGGCCATAGTGCAGGGTATGGGTCAGGACATGTACTTGCGCATCTCGCCAGGGGATCATTTCGCCATCGAACCAGATTAGACCGTCGCGGTCTGCCATCGTTGTCATTGTGTTTCGCTCCAACTCTCTTTATCTAATATTCATTAACTAGGGGGTTTGCATACGCTTTTGCCAAATCTGTGTCACCGCTGCTTGTTGTGAAACAACGCTGTCTGAACTGACTTCAGGGTTTTGATTTTGCAGTGCGCAACGATGGGTGGCCGAGCGGTATTCCAGATAGGTATCACGCAGGATTTTCGCATCCGCCTCAGGCATTAAGCCAAGCTTGGAAAGTGTTTCGAGAACGCGGACATTATCGGTAAAGTCGAGCAGTTGCGGATGTTCCTCCGCCCATCGAAGAACCTCGTATTGCACCATAAATTCAATGTCAACGATACCACCATCATCGTGTTTCAAATGAAAAAAGCCGGCTTTTGCTTTGCTGAGGTGTTTTTTCATCTTATCGCGCATGGCAACCACCTCTTCCAGCAAGACTTTTTGCTCACGCGGAGTGGCCAATATTCCCATACGAATGGCCAGAAAACGGGCTGCAACGTCCTCAGACCCCGCCACCACCCTGGCTCGCACCAAGGCCTGATGTTCCCAAGTCCAAGCTTTTTTCTGTTGATAAGCGGCAAAGGCCTCCATCGAGCTTACCATCAGGCCAGAGGAGCCGGAGGGCCGAAGTCGCTGATCTATCTCGTAAAGCGTGCCGCTATGGGTGGTGGCGGTCATAATGTGGATAAGCCGCTGACAAAGCCGCGTGTAAAACACGGAGTTTTCCAGTTGGCGCGGGCCATTGCTCTGGCCATTGGCCGGTGCGTCGTAGAGAAAAACCAAGTCCAGATCAGAACCATAACCCAGCTCCAAGCCTCCCATTTTTCCGTAAGCGACGATGATAAATTGCGGCTGCTCAGAATGCCCCTGTGCACTGCTGGGATAACCGTATTTTTCCACCACCTGATGCCAAGCCATTTGCAGAGCTTCCTGCAGCACCACTTCCGCAACCCAGGTTAAATAGTCGCTGATTTCCATCAAGGGCAAGTGCCCCAACACTTCGGATGCGGCAACACGAAAGACATTGGCTTTCTGAAAATGGCGCAGGCATTCCATCTGCTGCTCCATATCTTCTTCGGGCACTCTAAGCATCATTTGACGCAAATCATCCTGCAGCGTTTGAATTGACGGCAGTCGAAACAGGGTGCGGCTGTCTATCAGCTCATCCAACAATAAAGGCTGCTTTTCCAGCTCACTGGCAATCCAAGGGCTGGCAGCCACCAGCTCCACCAGTCGCGCCAGAGCCTGAGGGTTTTCCACCAACAAGGCGATATAAGCCGAACGGCGCAATATGGCGCTAACCAGCGGCAGAAGACGTTGCACCACCTCCAGACTATTTGCGGCTTGCCCGGAAGCGTGCGTTAACAGCGGGATAAAACTATCAAGACGCTCCCGACTTTGCACTTGCAGATGAGATACGGTGCGTGACTCGCGCAACAGGCGAAGTTGTTCCAGCAGGCTAGGCCCTTCCTGTTCAGAAAAACCATGAGACACCACGACCTCTAAGGCATCCTCAGCACTCAACTCGTCCCGCCAGAGGGAATGCAAATCTGCTAAGGGCTGAGTGACCTGCTCTTGATCGTCCTCTTCACTGCGCACCACTTGGGCAAAATGATAGCGAACTTTCTGACGATGCTCCGCCAAGGCGCTCTCCAAAGCTTGCCAGCTCTCAAAGCCCATACTTAAGGCCAGACGTAATTGATCGGCGCTGTCCACCGGTAGGACCTGGGTTTGTCGATCATCTAAAGCCTGAATGCGGTGCTCACAGCGACGCAGAAAAAGGTAGGCCTCTCGTAGCTCATTCACCACGGGTGAAGGCAGGTGGCCCTCTCCTTCCAATACTGATAACACTTTCCACAAGCTCTGGTGTTGCAGCTGGGTATCTTTTCCACCACGAATCAACTGGAAGGATTGCACGATAAATTCGATTTCCCGAATACCGCCAGAGCCGATTTTAATATCTGTTTCCGCCTTCCGTCGTTGTACTTCGCGGATAATCATACCTTTCATTTCGCGCAGAGCAGAGAAGGCACCAAAGTCCACATAACGACGATAAATAAATGGCTTAAGGCTGGCCATCAAGTGCGCGCCACTTTCCTGATCACCGGCAATCACCCGCGCCTTAATCATGGCGTAGCGCTCCCAATCCCTTCCCTGCTCTTCGTAATAAAGCTCCATGGCTTTAAAATTGATGGCCAAGGCACCACTCTGCCCATAGGGTCGCAGGCGCATATCGACACGAAAAACAAAACCGTAGGCGGTGCGCTCATCCAGCACTTTGATCAGTTGCTGGGATAAGCGGGTAAAAAATTCCTGGTTGCTGCGACTGCGCTTGCCATCCGTTTCACCAGATTCGGGAAAACAGAAAATCAGATCAATATCCGAGGAAAGATTCAGCTCCAGCGCCCCCAGCTTGCCCATACCCAGCACCACCAACTGCTGCGGCAAGCCGCTTTCTGCACCAATGGGTCTGCCAAAACGTGCCACTTCCCATTGATAAAGCAGCTTGAGGCTTTCATCCACACACACATCTGCTAATGCCGACAGCTCTGCCGTAATCTCCAGAACTGGGGCGAGATTGGCCAGATCACGCCAGATAATGCGCACCATTTCCTCATGCCGAAAGCGGCGCAGGGTTTCGCTCATTTGTTTGATGTCGCTGACCGTTTCCAGACGGGACTGTAAGCGCTGACGGTAATTTTCCAGCTTGCAGGGAAAGGTAAGCTGACCATCCCTCAGTCGCGCCAATATTTCTTGCGGTGTACGCCCCATTTGTTCGGCAACATAGTTGCTGCCTGTCCAAACCAGCCGAAGTTGCGCCCAGAATGTCTCGTCTAACGGTGGCTCTATTTTTTCGCTTTTCCCAACAACCTCAAGAAACTGAGCTAAGTATCGCTGCAGCCGCTCTTCGCTGGAGGCTTTAAGATTTTCAAAGGAGGTTGTCATGGAGAGATCTGTCATCTATGGTTGCCCTTCGTTTCCAGTAAAATACTTATTGCTCATTAGGATAAGCCACTCAGTGTTCAACAAGCCTTGCCCAATCGCAATATTCAATTCATAAAATACGGGGCATCTCTAAAAATTAGAATTTTTATTCGAAAGCAAGAAAGCACCGCACGGAAACCCGCAGTGTACAAGAGGTACATGAGGAGTTGAGTACGGAGCTGACGCCGCTATCGGGTAAAAAGGCAATTTTTAGAGGTGCCCTGCGGAGATTAGTATGGGATCAATCAAACTACACTGGCAAATTTTAATCGCGATTGTCTTGGCCGTTATTGCCGGCGTGCTTACCGGCACCGAATCAAGCATTGCGGGCATCGCTTTTTACGACATCTATGCCTTTCTTGGCACACTCTTCCTCAACGCACTAAAAATGGTCATCGTACCCCTGATTATGGCCTCTATTATTACTGGCATTTCCGGCTTGGGTAGCGAAGAAGGCCTCGGCAAAATGGGCATAAAAACCCTGGGTTTTTATGCCCTCTCCAGCACCTTGGCGATTCTTGTGGGTTTATTTTTTGTGAACCTAATCGCACCGGGAATCATTGATGGTGAACCGGCTCGTGACCAGCTTGGTCTGGGTGTGGTTTCAGAATCCATCACTGAAAAAGTAGAAGGAAAAGGTCAGGGCGACCTGGTGGAGATTTTTCTACGCATGGTGCCCACCAATATTGTTGCAGCGGCCGCAGAAGGACAAATGCTGGGACTGATTTTTTTCAGCCTGCTGTTTGGTTATTTTATGACGCGCATTGATAAGGCGCCGGCTGAAACATTAAAAAACTTCTGGCAAGGCATTGCCGATACCATGATGAAAATCACCATGCTGATTATGAAATTTTCACCTTATGGGGTATTTGGTCTGGTGGCAAAAACCGTTGCCAGCACAGGCTTTGATGCGTTTTTGCCACTGCTGACTTTTTTTATAACGGTCATACTGGCCTTGGCTTTTCACACTTTTATTAGCATGCCTGCACTGATTTTTTTCTTTACCCGCCTCAACCCACTGAATCACATAAAAGCCATGTTCCCGGCTATGCTCACCTCTTTCTCCACCGCCTCCTCGTCAGCCACACTACCGGTAACACTTGAATGTGTAGAAAAAAACTCTGGGGTTTCCAATCGTACCAGCAGTTTTGTGCTGCCATTAGGGGCAACGGTCAATATGGATGGCACCGCACTATATGAATGTGTTGCCGCCATGTTTATTGCCCAAGCTTACGGTATCGAAATGAGTTTAACGGTGCAGTTCACCGTGGTACTTATGGCCCTGCTTACCTCCATCGGTGTTGCAGGCATTCCCGCTGCCAGCCTGGTGGCGATTTCCATTATCCTCGGTGCCATTGGTTTGCCGCTGGAGGCCATTGGTTTAATTCTAGTAACAGACCGCATTCTCGATATGTGCCGCACATCGGTGAATATTTTTGGCGACTCCTGCGGCGCGGTGATTATCGCCCACTCCGAAGGAGAAACTGGGCTACTGGAGGGGACAACAAGCCGCTTAAGTTGATTGTGAAGTAACTATTCAAGCCCATTAATATCCTGCAGCGGATTTTTGCCATCCGCCCAGGGGGCTTGAAAGTGTGCTTCCACCCATTCGGCAGGCACATCGGAAACCGATGCGTGCTGCCATTGGGGCTTACCGTCTTTATCCACCAATAAGGCCCTAACCCCTTCTGGAAAGTCTGGGTGCAATGCGCACTGCAAAGCCATCACCAATTCCATTTGAAAAACTTCCGGCAAGGAAAGTTTTTTGCCACGCTGCAACTGTTGAAACACCAGGTGTGCCGTACTCGGGCAACCCTTTTTTAAAGTGGCCACGGCTCTTTGTAACCACTTCTGATCTGTCTGAATAGCAAGAATGTTTTCCACCACCTGCTCGGTGGTTTCGCCATCGGTGGCCTTTTGAATAAGATCAAAATGTGGCCGCACATTGCCTCCAGGCAAGTGCTCAAGGCTTTCATATTGACGCAACACCACGCTCACTATGATTTTGTTTTTTTCGTCAGAATTTGTCCAGTCTTGTGCTTGCAGGGCATTCACCACCACCTGTTTTTTTTCGCTGTGAATAAATCGATCTGCCAGCCCCACGAACAAGGCATCAGAAGCATTAAAGTGAGCACCGGTTAAACCGAGAAACAAGCCTGTTCTGCCGGGGGCATGATTTAAAAACCAGGTACCGCCCACATCAGGAAATAGCCCAATGGTGATTTCGGGCATGGCCATACGGGAGGTTTCGGTAACAAGCCGATGAGAGGCTCCAGACAACAAGCCAATACCACCACCCATAACAATACCGTCCCCCCAAACGATAATGGGTTTTGAATAACGGTGGATCAGGTAATCCAGTCGGTATTCTTTTTCAAAAAATTCCTGCACAAAAGGCTGCGCCTGCTCAGCCCCCAGCTCGATGATTTTATCGTGCAAACAGCGCACATCACCGCCGGCACAAAATGCTTTTTCACCCGCCCCCTGCAGCCACACACAAGTGATGGCCTCATCCTTTTCCCAATCCATCAATTGCTGATAAAGCAAGGCCACCATTTCCTGAGTAAGGGAATTAAGTTTTTTTTCAGCATTTAAGGTAGCAAAACCCAAACGCTTACCCTTTCCCGCTTTTTGTTCTGTAAATAACACACTTTCCATCACTGAGAAGTCTCCTCTGTTCACTTGAGGCCTGAGTTCTCCCGACCTGAACTCTACCGACCTAAGTTTTCCCAAATAATCCCTAACTAATGGCCTTAGGTCAACGCACATCCCTCTCAGGAAATCTCATTCGGCGAACCTGATCATAGAGTGGCACGGCTTACAAATATGAAAAAACCCATAATTGGCATAAGTGTTAACCCTGGTCTAACCTAATAATATGGCATCAATAGCAAGGCCGTACCCCCCTTGGCACAAAGAGCGCACGAATATGGAGCCCACCCAGAAACCCTTCGTCACCACACGACAAGCAGCAGGAATGCTGGACGTTTCTCTGAGCACTATTCAGCTTTGGGCAGACAAAGGATTACTCCAGCTTTGGACCACTGAAGGGGGCCACCGGCGCATAGCAAGAAGCTCCATTGATGAAATGATTAGCCGACGGGATTTATCCGCCGAGGAGAAGCAACGCCCTGCCAGCCATGAACTAAGCGTCCTGGTGGTGGAAGATGACCCCGCTCAATGCAAAATCTATCAGCAGCAATTTGCAGCCCGTTCGCTACCCATGAAGTTGATTTTGACCAGCAATGGTTTCGAAGGTTTGATTCAAATTGGTCGCTATACGCCAAATATCATCATCACCGATCTGAATATGCCAGACATGGATGGCTTTGAGTTGGTCAGGACGCTGGAAGATCTTCCAGAGTTAGAAAACTGCCAAATAGTTGCCGTCAGCAGCCTTGATAAAGGAGAAATAGCACAACGAGGTGGTTTACCAGGCGGAGTGACTGTCTACTCGAAACCCATTCCTTTTAATATTCTTGTTGATCTTATTCGGCAACGATGCGAAGAAACCCTGCTTCCCGCTTCTCATTAGAGCAACTATCCATTCTGATCTTATGGGTATACAG
>DFBZ01000064.1 GCA_002366835.1 Gammaproteobacteria bacterium UBA3067 | reverse complement strand
GGCCAACAGGTCCTGGGTGAGCGAGACCGGCAAAGTGTGGTGAATCAAGGCCCCTGGCGAAGAGGGCGTATTAGGGCGAGGGAAATCCGTCGGCAATTGCAGTACCGGGTCTTTACCAGAAACTTGTTCCACCCAGAAATTCAGGGCCGTTTGTAGATGGGCTTCGTCCAGCCATTGCTGCTGCCAACAGGCATAATCTCCATATTGAAACGCCAACTCTGGAAGCGGGTTTTCCCGATGATGTCGAAATGCTTCGTAGAGTTCGGTGAACTCTTTGATAAACACCGACATAGACCAGCCGTCGGAAATAATGTGGTGCATGGTGAGCAACAGCAAGGTGTCTTGTTCCGCGCTGCTTGCTTCATTTTGATTGTTCGCTTTGTCGAGGGCGAGAAAGCGCATGCGTATCAGCGGAGCCTGACTAAGGTCAAAGCTTTTCCCGGCTTCGTCATCAATAAGTTGCTGGATGGCTTGGGGGTTTACCTCGCCAAGGTAAGTTTCTCGCTGCAGATCCACTGTAAGGTGATCAAACACTTGCTGATGCAGTATGACCTCTTCATTGGCTTCGTCTTTCACAATGGCGGTGCGCAAGGTTTCATGACGAGCGATCAGGGCATTGACCACTTTGTTTACGCACGGCATATCCAGAGGCCCGCGTATTCGCAGCGCCGCTGGGATCAGGTAGGCGCTGGAGCCGGGGTTGAGCTGCTCCAGCAACCATAAGCGTCGCTGGGCATAAGTGGCCGGAGTGGCTTCACCCCCAGCACGTTTGACCATCACCGTTTGCGCAGAAACGCCATGATGCTGACCATGCTCTACTAACCAAGCCGCACACTGGGCAATGGTGGGTGAGGCAAACATTTCCCGAACGGGTAATTCGTAACCCAGTTTTTTGCGCACTCTTGATGTCACCTGGGTGGCAAGCAGGGAGTGGCCGCCCAGCTCAAAAAAGTTATCGTGGATACCCAGTTCATCAATATTTAAGACGGCCTGCCAAATGCTAAATAGCTCTGCTTCCAGCTCCGTTGAAGGTGTGCCATCGGCGGTCGCCTGCCCCCCTATCGTGGCTGCCGGTAGCGCTTTGCGATCCACCTTGCCATTGCGGGTGACGGGCAAGGTGTCCAGCAATACATAGGCGGCAGGCTGCATATAGTCGGGAAGTAAACGGCTAAGCTGGCTGCGCGTGCGTTGAATCAAGGCCTCCTGCTGACTATTCTCTTCTTTTTCAGAGACGCTATCTTTTTGCGATTGCGTACCCTCTAGGTAAGCCACCAGATATTTTTGCTTGTTCTTTTCCTGCACTGCGACGACGCAGTTACTGACCCAGGGCAAACTGCTCAGGGCGGCTTCAACTTCACCCAGCTCAATTCTAAAGCCACGGATTTTGACCTGTTGATCAATGCGCCCCAGAAATTCCAGCGAGCCATCTGCCAAATAACGCACCAAGTCTCCGGTTCGATAAAGCGTGGGGCCATGGCCTGGCAGGTAGGCAAAAGGGTTATCAATAAATGCTGCTGATTGGGATGCTTGGTGGTTTTCTTCGGCTTTGAGATAGCCTAAGGCAACACCCTCTCCGGCGGTGCAGAGTTCTCCTGGCACCCCTACGGCTTGGGGTTCAAGGGCCTGATTCAGCACATAAATCTGCGTGCCGTTTATAGCTTTGCCAATTGAAACACTTCGCCCCACCTGGTCGGGGGAGTGCATAACATGGCAGCTGGTGAATGTGGTGTTTTCCGTTGGCCCGTAACCATTAATAAAGGTAAGGCGAGGATAACGATACATCACGCGTTTAACCGCATGTGGGTTCAGCTGATCGCCACCTGCGAGCAAGTTTTTTAGCGGTGCAAAGCCTTGCGGGTGGTGTTCTGCCATGGCGTGAAACAAGGCCGCCGTTAGCCAAAGGGTATTCACACCTGATTGATGAATAATGTCCCCTAACTGCTCAAGCTCCAGCAGGCCGGAGGGGGGCAGCACCAACTTTCCACCGTTAAGTAAGGCTCCCCAAATTTCAAAAGTGCTGGCATCAAACGCAAGTGGCGCGTAATGCAGTAAGCAGGTATCCGGCCCTAATTCCAAAAAGCCATTCTCTTTCACCAGACGCACAATGCCTCGCTGGGGAATAACGATGCCCTTCGGTTCTCCCGTCGAACCAGAGGTAAACATAATATAGGCCCGCTGCTCTGGGCTGGCGGGCAAACCAGGGTTCTTGATACCTTCCAGGCCTTCTTTAATTTGCGGGTAAGGCAACAAAACGGGGGGAGAGTCTATGGAGGATAAATCCGAAAATGCGGCATTTTGTTGTTCTTCCACAATAAGCCAGGCTGCTTGGCCTTGGCTTAATAGGGTCATCTGTCGGCCTGCTGCTTGGTCTGTCTCCAGGGGTAAATAAACAGCACCGACTTTAACGATGGCCAGCAAGGCGACAATACGCTCTGGTGAGCGCGGACCGCAAAGCGCCACGACGTGACCTGGCTTAAGGCCAGAATTCAGCAGGTTTTGCGCGTAATGATTAGCCTGCTGATTGAGCGCCGTATAGCTGAGCTGCGTTTGCTCCCACTGCAAGGCAATGGCTTGCGGGCGCTCAGTCACCTGTTGTTCAAACAGGGCAGCGAGGCCATAGTTGTTCGCATCGACCTCCCCAAGCTGGGAAGCTGGCGGGTTCCACTGTGTGAGAATCTGCTGCTTTTGACGGGCAGATAACATGGAAACCTGACAAAGCGGCACCTGCGGTGCAGCCAGTAAATTCTCCAGCAAGTGCTGTAGCTGCGATTCCATACGGCTTATAGTTTCAGGCTTAAAAAGCTCGGTGCTGTATTCCAGCTCGCCCCTTAAACCGGCCGGTGTTTCTGTAAAAGTCAGATTAAGGTCGCACTTACTGCTTCGTCTTGAAAGGGGCAGTGTAGATATTTGAAGCCCCGGCAGTGCGAGTTGAATATCACTTTCATTCTGCAAACTGAACATAACCTGGAATAAAGGGGTATAGGCCAACTCGCGAGAGACATTCAGCCCTTCTACCACCTGCTCAAAAGGCAGGTCTTGATGGGCGTAGGCTTCCAATGTAGTGCGCTGAACCGCTTGAAGCAGGCTTTCAAAACTTTGCTGCTGATCCACCTGTGCGCGCAAAGCCAGGGTGTTCACGAAAAAGCCAATAAGGGCTTCTTGCTCTGGCATGGTGCGGTTTGCAATGGGCGTTCCTACGGCAAAGTCATCCTGTCCGCTGTAAGAGTTCAGCAATACCTCAAAGGCTGCCAGCAGTGTCATAAACAGCGTTGCACCCTGCTTCTGGCTATAACTACGCGCCTGGTCATGAAGATCTTTTGGCCAGTGAAAGAAGTGCGCATCGCCGCGTGGATGCAATGCAGCAGGGCGAGGTTTATCAAGCGGTAGTTCAAGCACCGGCAAATCTTTTAGCTGGTGACACCAGTAGCCGAGCTGCTGTTCTTTCTCACTGCCTGCCAGCCACTCTCGCTGCCAATGGGCGTAATCCCCGTACTGTATGGCCAGGGGCGGCAAGACTTGCGACAAATCAAGCGATGCACTGCCTTGGGCGAGATACAGTGACATCAACTCCTTCACCAATACCCCCATCGACCAGCCATCTGAAATAATATGATGAAGAGTCAGAATCAATTGATAACGCTGCTCTTCCAGCTTGATTAAAACTGCGCGCAGCAAAGGCCCTTCGTTTAAAACAAATACGCTACTGCGCGTTGTTTCAATCAGCTTTCGTCGCTGGCTTTCCTTATCTGTCTCGTTATAGGCGCTAATATCTTCATAATGTAATGGCCAATGTGCTTGCGGCAGCACTTGCTGATGCCCCTCAGCGGTGGAGGCGTTGTCCTTTGCCACCATCAGCGTGCGCAAAATTTCGTGGCGCTTGGTCACCTCTCCCAGTGCTGCATCCAGCTTATGGGGGTCTAACGCGCCGCTGAGTTCCAGCAGTATGGGAATATGGTAGGCGCTACTTTCTGGCTCAAGTTGGCTGAGAAACCATAAACGCTCCTGCCCGAAGGAAAGAGGAATGGGCACTGAACGGGATACCGCCTGAATGTTGCGCTGCTTAAGCGCTTCACCACTTCGGCTTTGTTGCAGGAATTGAATTAGCTCCGACTTTTGCGCAACCACCTGCTCTCGCAAGTCTGGCGTTAGCGCGCCCTTTGGTGCGCGAAAGCGCAGCTCACCCTGTTCAACCCACAGCTTGATTTCTGCTTCACCAAGCTTTGTTAGTAATTGATACACCGTCACTGTGTTCTTTTATCCCTAATAAAATAGAAGCAAGCCGTTAAACCGACACCGATATACGTACTTTTCGTACCTTCGCCATAAGCTTCAGGGCTTTCTGATTAAGCCCGCATGAAACCACCCAATTTTAAGCTTAGCCCATCAACAACGGGTAGTTAATCAGGAAAAAAAATGAAACAAGTCAAATGCTTCGTTAGCTTTCGCGAGGTGAATATTGGTTTAGAAATTCACCACCTGCGACAATTGGCCGCAGGCAAGAGCCCCAAGAACCTCGTTACACTGCAAGCCCATTAAAAAGATAGACAGGAGAAAAAACGCATGAAAAAAAGCGCCCTAAAAGTACTGCTGGCACTCGGCATGACAGCGGGAACTATTGATACAGCTCTCGCCCACGCTAACTTTGTTCCAAAGGATAACCTGGATTTTTATAACGGCAGAGACTACCAGGAAGGCAGCACTGCCTATTTATCCCTCAACCTGTCCCATGGGTGCAGCAACGCTGATGGCAGAAAAAGTTTTCCGACACGCCATGCAGTGGCCATTATGCCCAATGATAAGGATTTGGAAGGTATTGCTTATACCAAGAGCCATTCTGGGGACCGTTACGGTGCAAACGGCTTAATGTCGGTGCGCCCCGAAGCCAGCGCCAATTGGAAAATCATCAGAAATCCGAAAGCACACGTTGGCGAGTACTACAGCCACGGCCTAAAAAATGAAGATGTGGGTGCGATTCAATGGATCGCGGGACATGTTCCGCCCGACTTCTACAGCAGTGTCAACTTTCGCGCACAAGTACCCTACCTGGAAGGCTGCGTATCAAAGTTAAAAGTGCATATACCGACCGTTCAATATTGTTCTGCCGGCCATGTAAAGGCCTGGTTTAAAGAAGCAACCCCCTCTATGCCTGAGCATGTTGTGTCTACCGGCTACGCACCCTATATCAATGTCATTCGTGCGGAAGGTAACGCCTTAGCACCTGAGTGTGAAGGAGAGGGACGAGAAGAAGAAGTCTACCCATCGGTGGAGCATATTGAAAAAGGCTTATTGCCGTGGAGAAATCCACAATAGCAGGAAATCATAAGATCTTTACGCGAGCGCCATTTTGCCAGAAAAGCTCTGGATACATCTGGGCGCTAGCACAATATAAAGAGCCGGTTTAGGATGCCAAGATATAGGCCTCTAGGCCGGCTTCATTGAGCAAATAGGCTCCCAGTCGACTTCGGGGGCCATCATCACAAGCAATCACATACCTAGCACCTTCATGCAAAGCCGGGATTTTATTTCTTAAATCCGAAAGGGGAATATTAATTCGTCCCTCCTTATGATCATGACGAAATTCTATCGGCAAGCGGACATCTATAACAACCACTCTTTGATTTTCATCGCTCCATTTATCAATATTTAGTTTTGTTATATTTTGCAAAACAGGCGCCTGCAACAATTGCTGGAAGGTTTCTTTATTGAGACACATAAGTTCACCATCACTTAACATCGCGATCGAGGCGTTACGGGTCGTCTCCCCCACGAGAGCTTCTTCTCCAAAGTAATCGCCTTCTTTCAGAGTTGCCATCTCAACATCTTGTCCCATTGCTCCCTTCCTTGACACGGTTGCAGCGCCTTTTTTAATCACATAAAACTGATCCCCTTGCTCCCCCTCACTTACAACACGAATACCTCTAGCAATCGTTTGCGGCCTAAATGATAAAAATAATTTTTGAATGTTTTGTGGTGGTATTTTTCTAAACAACTTGGTTGCCAACATTGATTGCATCCAGTCAGCATCGTCTGTCGTGCCACTATCCATAGTCAGGTCTTCAACCACATAATCACCCATATTTTCAAATGCTAATAAGTCGTAGAGAGCACTCTTCTCAACAAAAAGAACTGAGCTATGCCGCGTAGCAGAAATCGACAATATATCACTTCTCTCGTTAAAGGCTTTTCTTAGCGTTTTCTCGTCTGAGTGGCTATTAATAAAGTAGGTTTGGTTACCTAACCTCACCTCAAGCTCACCGCTAATAAAATAAAACAGATTATTCCTACCCGCCGCTTTAAGTGGCGACCTGCCTTTTTTGAGATTAATAACACCAGAACTATTCCTGATGTTATTTAAATCACCGACGGACAGCGAAGAAAAATCTTCATATTTTTCAAGAAGGTCCAATTCTACTGTATAAAATTTCTCTATTTTATTCATTTGTTCGGCCTCACAACCGTATTATTTAAAGACGGTAACATCATCACTCTACGAACAAGTATAAGCATCGAAGTGCTAGCAAAACACGGCACTGGTGCAAATTTTTGTCACCTTTTGCCGTTCTTTAAAAAAACCATTAACTCGTTCACACTCGCGACAAGACATTAACAGCAATTCGTGAGCTGATCGACATATCCCCTTTCATCCACTAACGCTTCGTATTTTTGTATGATAGCTTAACAACATAGTCATTGGCATAAGTAGAGGTAAAGCCATGAGCGCATACCAAAGAAAAGTATTTCTATCAGAGCTGACAAACGGCATGTTCGTTTGCCAACTACCTATTGCCTGGAAAGAAACGCCGTTTCCATTGCAGGGATTTTTTGTTCGCTCACAAGAAGATATTGACGAACTGTCGAAGTTTTGCGAATACGTGTTGATTGACACCGTGCGCTCCAAAAGTGATTACTCTCCAAAATCCCCCATCACTAATAAGATAAAAGTTGAGCCCGCAGAGAAAGTCTGCGTAACAAAAACACCTAGAAAAACAAATATAAAACCCGTAAAAATAAGATCAGATCGTTATACCAAAACCCTGTCTTCGGCTTTCTCCAAAGAATTGAAAAAAGTTAAGCGTGTTCATACCAAGATAATTAAATCCATTGAAAGCATCAGCGAGCAACTGGCCAAGGGCGATGAGCGTGCGCTCGCATCCCTCAACAAACATAGTGCTGCACTTGTAGAAAGCGCAATTAGTAATCCAGATTCGGCAATTTGGCTAACACAGCTTGAAAGCCAACGTTCAGATCTCTTTCAACACTCGGTTAACGCAACGATCTGGGCGATTGTTTTTGGTCGACACTTGGGTTTAGAGCCGGAAGTATTGCAGGATATTACTTTAGCCTTACTTCTAGCGAAAATTGGTTTACTGAAGCAGCCCCACGAAGATAGCTCTGATAACATTGCAGAGGATGAAAACCCCTACGCCTTTATTGATAGGAGCATTGCGCTCATCAAGGACTGCCGCCAGGTGAATCCGCGCGTGATCAATGCAATAAAAACTCACCTTGAACGTCATGATGGAAGTGGCCGCCCATCAGGAATTCCCGGAAGTCGTATTCCATTGGTTGGGAAAATCGCGGGGATCTCTGATTATTACGAAGCCCTTATTAACCCCCTCAGCGACCAGAAAGCGCTTTGCAGCTATGATGCAAGCCAACTATTATTTAGTCTCAGAGATACAAAATTCCAAGGTGATTTGGTGGAGGAATTTATAAAAGCCATTGGTATTTACCCAACAGGAAGCGTCGTGGAGTTGGACAGCAAAGAGCTTGGTATCGTAGTAGAAAGCAAACCAAATATGCGGCTGCACCCTAAACTTATCATTATTACCGATGCCAACCGTGAACCACTCTCAAAGCCAAAGGTAATCAACATGGCAGAAAGCAAGGCCTGTCAAAAAATCAGCCGGAGTCTACCAAGTAGCGCGATCACCGTTAATGTTAGTAACTTCAATATTGGCGGCTTTAGCCGTTTCTCGGCATAAAAAAGGCCTTCTTTAGTTATACCAAAGAAGGCCTTTAACAAGCTTTATAAAATAGATAGTCTATTTTATAAGTGTGGTTTATAGGTTTAACTAAACGTAGGCATCATCTGTCCACCTACCTCAATATGATAACGCTTACCTTCCCCATCAAAGAAGAAGAGCATAGCGGCAAAGCGGCTATCAGGGTCATACACCAAGCTCGTTAAACGCATTGTTTCCCACAAGGCATCTTCCGCTCTCAGGGTAATTTTGCGCATCTCCCCAGGTTGAATCAAATTATCATCAACCACCAAGCCTTCCTTCGCAATGAGATCCTGCTCATCAATTGGCTGAACATCCCCCATTACATCCCTATTAACAAAGCGAATATTGGCGGTGAGAAATTCACCTAAACGAATAGGACTATCCCCATTGTTAGTTACCTCAAGATCAACTTTAAAGCTCCTGCCAGGCAAGCGATAACGTGCGTCGAGCATTTTGATTTGGACTACGTCACCCTGACCAGGCAACGGGGCCACTTCCACTTCACCCGTCTGCAAAGGGGTGGTAACAGGATATTGATTCTGCGTCCACACATAGCTCGCAGCGATGGCGATAAGAATCCCACCAAAAAATACCACGCCGACCACCATGTCTTTCATGCTGATCATATCATTGGCATGCAAGGGGCCTAAACGTTCGACTTCCTTAAAGCGCGGCATAAGCACAGGTAACTTTCTGAACCAGTAAAACATCCACGCCAGACCAACAGCAACCCAGAATAGATGCCAAGTAGCAATCTCCTTCATACCCTGGGTTTCAAGATCAATCACCTCCCCCGTTAGAGTGGTGACTTTGTTTTCAAAGTTTTTTTGATCGCCGGTTATTTCCACCCACTGACCAGAACCGATAATTGGCCCCGTATCATGCACACTAAGAACAGGGTGCATGTGGTAACGACCCGGTGTTCTCGCTTTCAACTTGATCTCAAAGTCATAGGTTTTACCCAGCTCAAAATGAGTTGACCGGATCATCGGCACGCCATTAACGCGTGAATCAATGCGCACGAATACTGGGCCTGGCACACCAATGTTTAAGTAGGCAAGTCTTTCAGATGGATTTGCCATATGCTTTGGCCACCATACAGAGGGAGAAAACTTTCCTTTTATGGTAATGACTTCGTTAACAGTCACTTTTTTTGGCGTCACCTCTATATCCCACCAGTTCAGCGTCCGCATTCTGAGGCCAGCTTGCTGCGCTCTCTCCCCATGTGCAAATGCCATTTCACCAAAAGTGAAAAACGTGAGCGACAAAAGCAATATTCCTATAATTTTTTTATACATCATTCTATTCCCTTATTTTTATTTTTTATATTCAGCACTAGATAATGCGATTCATCCAACGGCTAACGCTAATCTTGTGTCCAACCCAACACCAAAGGTAATAGTTGAGAATTGTTACAAAACCCGCAAACACTGCAGTAAGTGGCGTCACCGCCTCCCCAAAGGTTCTCAAGGTAGATTCTTCGATGATTCGAACATACTCAGGAATAGCTGTTCTGATGTACATATACCCCATCAAGTCAGCAACAGTAACCATGGTGCCGTTGTACTCAATTGGGATTCGAAATGGCGCAAAAATAGGCCAATTGATGGTGTAGGTTAAAAGCCCAAATAAGAAGGCTCCAACAAAACCGGTAAAATAAAAGCTACGCGAAATAAGCAGTGTTGCATCAAGTACAACACCCAAACCAACCCACGTTGAGGGTGAAACAAAATTTAGAGGGAAGCCCGCAAAATCATGGAAGTTTGCATATCGACTGGCCCAAGATGCAGCGAGAAAACTCATCGTAGCAAACGTTGCCCCCATAGGGAGACGAAACTTCAGCCACATAAATGTGCCTAACACAGATGGTAGTAGAATCAATGAAAATGGTGTTACCAGAGGCCACCACCGGCGATCTCGCCAATCCATCCAAAAATCCCAATCTCCTACCGTCAAGGCAAATAGAAATACTGAAATACCTCCAAACAAAAGGAAAAGTAATGGCAGCGTTGCCAGATCAATATTCTTATATGCCGCCAGTTGCTCGGCGCTATTTCTCACAGCGCCTTCTACATAACGAATTTCATTGGGATCCAGCTCATCATCATGAACTTCGCCAGGAAGGTATTCAGTAGACATAATTACTCCTTTTAGTCACATAGACTATATTTGTTTTTATTATTTCTTTAGCGCTTCCATAGGACAGCGCTCCTTCTTAAATTATCACTTGTGCCATTACGCACATCTAAGAGCAATTAAACTCCAACATTCTGTTGCTCAATAAGGCCATAGAAAGCACTCACACAGCACCATACTTTCCAAAGCCGACAAAAAATACGCAATTAACATAGTGACAAACTGATACGCACGACATCCTGTGTGCAATATAATATTATTTTTATTAGGCGTATTTTTAACACCAATAGCGCGGACAAACAATATTAAGACACGCCGCAAGGAAAAAATATTGGGGTTATTTCAAACCACTTAAAGAAAACATTAAAAATAAAAGATCCACACTACTTGAAATCAGGAGGCAGGGATAAATAAATAGGATTTCAAAAAAGCTACGCGGGCGGCAGCTTCTTTAAAACAGGGCAGGTAGTCACGTTTATTTTCGTCGTTAGCATTAAAATCCCGTCAAATCAGATTTGAAGGGGCACGCCGAGAAACTCACACCCATGAAAAAGGCGCCACGAAGGCGCCCTTATATTTCCACTACATTTCTTTTCTCCGATAAAATAGCCTAAGCAGAAGCACCTCTATTTCTTGGCTCATCACCAACAATCTCAGTAAGCTGCGCCATCCGACTAAAGCACTGCACGAGAAAACCAGCCACACCCAGAAAGGCCCACCCTAGAGTCACAAAGCCCCAATGAATTGGTGCACCAAACAATTCTTCTGCATAAAAGAAAGTATGTCCCCATTCGTTATAGCCCAGGTTAGGTGCAATTAATAACGGGCCTGCCGCAAGAATAGAAAGCGGAATGGAGATCCTATCTTTAAAATCTGGCATGCGCGTATGGATCCAGAGAAAGGCGAGTACAACACCAACAAACAACATGGGCAAAACACCATAAAATAATATGATGTGAGTGGGCGTAAAGTCAGTATCACGCACCGTCACCTGGTGCCATGCGGCATCGGCCTCAGTAAAGATATTAAGCGCAAAATAAAGAATAAGACCGCCAATCGCTAAAATAGACAGAATCATATAGTAACGACCAAGCTCTTCTTGCGGGGTGATATTCAAAGCCTTATCTCGCGTAAACCAAAGATAAGGGGCAGCAATAGCGCCAACCGTTCCTATAACACCTAACTGAGCCCAGAACAACGTCATCCAATAAGTTTGAAACTCTGGCTCGAAATAATCCAAGCCGACAGTAAACGAATATTCGTTTTGATACCAACGTAGGGCCCCAAACACAATAAGCAACAGAGTACACACACCGGCAACCATCATCCAGGGGAACTTAGGCGCCTCTGTTATACCTTCAGCAGAGTGCCCTGCCACACTTTGATCTTGTGCAATTACAGCCATAAATCCTCCAGCTTTTCCATTTATCATTATCGATGCCGGACTTAAAAGGCTTTCCATCAAAATACAAATTAAAAAGCCATATACCCCTCACGAGCCCTAAAGCCAGCAAAAGTCGACATCCATCTATTTTTATTATTTATTCGCTCGTTTATTTGAGCTATAGCAACAACATAAACTATAAACTCAATCAACTAACGACCGTAGCACCACCAGAAACTACCCGATACGTAGCAAATACTACCGCTAAAAAGCATCAATAATGCAAGCACTGGACTATATTTCTATCAGCCATAAAAAAGTTACGCAAACCGAATATAGGAATATGTCACATCAACCCATAAATATGTCATAAACCCAAGACTGAAAGGTATTTTAATATGCCATAAAGTCTATTAATCACAGATTATTTTCACTGTGTAATTGCTCGGGTGTTCCCTGTTTTTGTAATTGCTACAAAAGTAATGCCTGCTTCTGTTACTTTCCTTAATTCGTTTTCAGCAGGGTAACAGACCCACACTTCAACATTCATTTTTATCGAGCTGCGGCCAATGTTAACAACTTCCGTATAAAAGCTCAGTGTTGAACCAACTGTAACCGGCAACAAAAATGCCATATCTCCTATTGCCACTGTCGCAACACGACCGTGAGCTATTTTCGCCGCATGCTGACTTCCCGCCATATCCATTTGAGATACAACCCAGCCACCGTATATATCCCCGAAACCATTGGCGTTGTTGTAGGTACTGACGAGCTTTAAAGATAAATCCCCTTTTGGGGTAGGTTTTTCACTGTCATTCACTTTTCGGTTCTCCTTTCTACTAATATGTTGTTTTGTGCAAAATGATACTTTTATTCAGTCTGCTCACTGGTGCTACCTCAAAGCATAAACCTGCTCTGGTAACCACGTTGCAATGGCCGGCCATAATGCCAATAAAATCATTAAAAATAATTGAATAATGATAAATGGGATCACCCCTTTGTATATTGCGCGGGTTTCCACTTCTGCTGGCGCAACGCCACGAAGATAAAAAAGCGCGAACCCAAATGGTGGTGTTAAAAAAGAGGTCTGCAAATTCAGCGCTATGAGTACCCCCAGCCACACAGGGTCTAGACCCATGGCTAATAAAATCGGCCCAACGATGGGCACCACCACAAAAATGATCTCAATAAAATCGAGGATAAATCCTAGCAAAAATATTACTACCATAACTAACAAGGTTGCACCCACAACACCACCTGGTAGTGATTCAAATAATGACTCCACCAGCTCATCACCACCAAAGCCCCGAAAAACTAATGAAAAAATAGTCGCGCCGATTAGAATCAGAAACACCATTGCGGTAACTTGGGCTGTGCTAAGCACCACTTCTTTTAGGCCAGTAAAATCCAGGTTTTTTCGGGAATAAGCAAGTAGCAACGCGCCAAATGCACCCACCGCCGCAGCTTCTGTCGGTGTTGCAAAACCACCCAAAATCGACCCCAGTACTATAAAAATTAGTAATAACGGGGGGAATAAATCTGGCAATACCCGCCATAACATCTGGGGCAATGACTGGCCGTCTTCCCTCCCCTCGCCAGGAGGGATTGCATCCGGCTTTAAGTGGGCCATCGAAATGATATAAACAATATACAAAAAGACGAGCAGCAAACCAGGCACAACGGCCCCTAAAAACAAATCCCCCACCGAAATGGTTTTCGGCGAGAAGATTCCCATATCCAGCTGCGCCTTTTGGTAGGCGCTGGATAGCACGTCACCCAATAAAACCAAAGCAATGGAGGGTGGAATAATCTGCCCCAAAGTCCCTGTCGCACAAATAATCCCGGTACTTAAGGATTTGTCATAGCCTTTATTTAACATCGACGGCAGTGATAATAGGCCCATGGTGACGACTGTCGCGCCCACAATTCCCGTACTGGCGGCTAACAACATTCCCACCAGTGTCACGGAAATCGCCAAACCACCACGTTTGGTGCCAAACAGGTCCGACATGGAAAGCAACAAGTTCTCTGCTATCTTGGCCTTTTCCAGTACGACGCCCATAAATACAAATAAGGGAACAGCGATTAAGGTAGTATTTGTCATGATGCCAAACATGCGGCTGGGCAAAGCTTGCAAAAGAGTGCTATCAAACGTTCCACTCAGCTCACCCAGCAAAGCGAAAATAACCGCTACACCGCCAAGAGATAAAGCAACGGGATAACCCAGCAATAAAACAATAAACACCGCCAGAAAAAGCAAAAGAGGCAAATAGGTGACAATCATAGCAAGCCTCCCTGCTCTTCCTTTTTATATAGCACTCCCTCTTTATTTAAGAGGATCAGCATATTACGCAATAACTCTGATATACCTTGAATAAAGAACAGTAATACAAAGATTAGAATTAGCGATTTCATTAAGTAAAGCGCTGGAATCCCGCCGGCCTCTCGGGAGCCCTCGCCAATACGCCAGGATGCAGCGACATAATCAAAGCTATACCAACCCAAGGCCCCCACTATAGGAAACAAGAAAAACAAAACGCCGAAACAGTTAACCCAAGCTTTACGGCGCTCGCTAAAGCCACGGTAAAAAACATCTACCCTTACATGACCATCATTGCCCAAGGTATAGGCGCTCACACAAATAAAGAGTGTCGCATGCAAATAAGTAATGGACTCCTGCAAGGCAATTGAGCCCAGGTTAAATGCGTGGCGAAGCACCACCACCATGAACATCAACAACACCATGAATACCGAAAGCCATGCTGTCGCCCTGCCTATGCGGGCTGTTATCCCGTCGAGCTTTGTGACCAGAATGGTCAACCCCCTTGTCATCCGCGAACACTCCCAATCTTTAAATTCACTCTAAATAACCCTCCATTATAACAGCAGGCTATAAATCCTTAAGCATCAATAACCTGTTGCAGGGAAGTCACAATACGTTGCAATTCTTTTCGCTTATTGGGTGGCCGGTTCTTCTATTACGTTCCAAACTTAATTTGCCGTTTATAAGTTTTTTCCTATAAACCTGATATTAGCGACACTAAGCCGGGACCTCGCTTCCCACGAATTCTAGAATCGGATCTTTCACTATGCCTGTTAAACATGCTCTTTTAGTTGACGACTCAAAATCTGCCCGCCTGGTATTACGGCGCCTACTTGAGAAAAACAAGATGGACGTTGACCTTGCAGAATCAGCCGAGGAAGCACTCGACTACCTGAAGGATCACAAGCCGGATGTCATTTTTATGGACCATATGATGCCGGGTATGGATGGCCTTGAAGCCGCCAAACTGATTAACGACAACCCAGACACCACCCGCATCCCCGTTATCATGTGCACATCTAAAGAAGGTGAGGCCTTTACGTCTGACGCCAAGGCACACGGAGCAATGGATGTCATTTGCAAACCCCCAAGCCCCGACGCTGTTTCGCAGGTTCTGAGCATTCTGGGTAGTCAGGCTGCCAGCAATGATGAACTCATTACTGCCGAAACCATCAGCGATATCCGTAAGGGCACGACAGAGCCAAGCTCAAAAGACAGTATAGATCAGGTCAAGTTGGAGCCCCTTATCGAAGCAGCGGAACCCATCATCATGGCAGAAGAAAAAGTGGATACTCCCTCCTTTGACGAGGCGGAAGGCGCGCCCTTAAGGCCAGAATTTGCTACGGCTCCAGCAAGTAACTCGATGAGTAACGAACAAGTTCAAACACTGGTCGAGTCACTGCTCAATAGCAAACTAGAAACGTTCTCAAAGCAGAATGTGAAACTTAAAGAAAAGGTCTCAACACTGCAAAAAGCTCTGAACACTGCTCAGCAAGAACTTGCACAAGTTAGCTCCGGGGTTGATGAAAAGCTCTCTAATTTCACCAATAACGATCACGCAGATAAAAGCTACGTCGATCAACATATCAGCGCTACTCGCAATGAACTCAGCGAGCTGGTTGATGACAAAATATCCAGCCTTAGTGAATTAATGGACAGCTCATCAAAAGCGTACACCAGTGAGCTCAAACAAATCGCAAGCCAAGAGGCAGAGAAAGTTCTCGATAAAAAAGTTAGCGGCATCCTCAGCCCAATAGAAGAACAGCTCAAAGAGAAGTCTGCAGAACTGCATACCTTGGAGGAGGAGCTACGTAACGAGGTTAAAGCTATTAGCGGTGAGGAAGTCCAAGGCGTGCGAAAACTCGCCATCACGGCGACAGCTATCGGAATGCTCGGTATTGCAGCAGCAGGGGCCGTTTACACCCTACTTGCTGTCATCTGATCGCAGCGCTTTCGCTTATTGGGAAAAAGCCAAACCTCTTCTCAATAAGCGATCAAACCAACCAATAATCTAAAAACAAACCGATAAAAATCACCATGCCCACCCAGTTATTATTAAGGAAGGCTTGAAAGCAGCGATCACGATCTCGCTGCCTGATTAATATCTGCTGATACAAAAACAATCCAGCCGCACACAATAAGCCCAGATCATAATAGCCACCCAGAGCCAATCGCGACCCCAGTGCGACCAACAGCATCAGCGTCAAAATCTGCAAAATTCCAATAATCAGCTTATCAGCGCGGCCAAAAATAATAGCCGTAGACTTTACGCCAATTTTCACATCATCATCCCTATCCACCATGGCATACATCGTATCGTAAGCCACCGTCCACAACAGTGTGGCAAAGTAAATCAACCACACTTCCGATGGCAGGCTGTTTATCTGGGCAGCAAAGGACATGGGAACCGACCAAGCAAAAGCCGCACCCAGCACCACTTGCGGGAAATGGGTATATCGCTTCATAAACGGATAGGTTGCCGCTAGGAAAACAGCGCCAAATGACAACATGATGGTAAAGAGATTCGTAAACAGGGCGATAAAAAAAGACAAAGCCAGCAGAATAAAAAATAAAGCCAAGGCCTCATGCCCATCAATACGGTCGGCGGCCAGCGGTCGGTCTTTGGTTCTTTCCACCGAGCCATCAATTTTTCGATCTGCGTAATCATTAATCACGCAACCCGCGCTGCGCATTAACACCACCCCTGAGCAGAATATAAAGAAGACAGACCAATCAGGCCTCCCTTCCGCCGCCACCCACAATGCCCACAGTGTCGGCCAAAGCAACAGCAAGATGCCAATAGGCCGATCAAGGCGCATCAGCTGAATAAAATCAGGAATACGTTCATACCAAGGCGGAAGTGACTGACTGGCTTCTCTCATACTCAAATTCTTACTTCTAATGGCTTAAAAACTCACAAAGTGGCGCGAAATATACTAGCTTTATTGGTTTTTGTCAGAAAAAATACGCACTGCTAAACGCCGACTCAAAACCCAATAAGCTACATAACTATTTCGCTCAACTTAGCTCAACGCGCCCTGTAACTGCTCAGACTGAGCGCAAAGTTATACCTAAGCGGAGTAGTTACTCAAGCACAAAATAACAGGAAGCTACTATGCCCCGTAACATACTCGACAACGACAAAATTCATAGCGCCATTCAACAAACCGTCACCGATAACCAGCGAGAGGTCATGAAGGAAGTGATCGAAGCAGTAGAAAACCAGGACATCGTTGTGGTGGGAATGGCCGGCAACCCCCACGCTGGAGCGGCGCGCAAAGCCTTAGAAGCGGCAGGCCTGCCTTTCACCTACCTGCAGTACGGTGGCTATATAAGCCAATGGCGAAAACGAAACGCCATCAAAATGTGGACAGGCTGGCCAACCTTTCCCATGGTATTTGTTAAAGGCTGCCTTGTAGGAGGTGCCACAGAAGCCCAGGCCCTTATAAGTAGCAGGGAGCTACAAAACTTACTTGATCAAAAAGACCTACAAGCAAAAACTGGATAAACCTCATAGACCCTCTCTGGTGTTTATTACCCTTAATAAGCACCAGACTTCTTCTATAGCTGCTCAGCCCCTGCCTCTATTTTTTCCTTCGACTTTTTCGTAAGTCCTCTGCCTTTCAGGAAGATTTTACAAAGCCGATATATCCGTTAAGATGGCTTCTGAGATACCCTAAGGCCCTTCGATTAAACAGTGAGACAAACAAATGAAAAAAAATCGACTCTCCATAGCACTAGCAATAACTTGCGCACTTTTTGCCGCCCCCCTTTATGCTGGTGATAATGCCCAAGGATTTTATATAGCCCCAAGCTTTAGCTATATCAATTATAACAATGTCTATGATCTAGACGATGGCGCAGGCGGCACCATCGCACTCGGTTACCAATATGATTCACCTTGGGCCGCAGAACTTGCCATCCTTATGGCTGAATCACAATTTAAAAATGCCACCACCTCTTTTGACGGCGAACATTATCAGCTGCGCTTAGATGGGCTCTACCATTTTGCTCAGGATAAAGATATACACCCATATGTAGTCGCTGGCCTGGGGCACGGATTGTGGGAATTTGATAACGATACCGAAAACAACGACACTCAACTCAATGCCGGCGTTGGCTTGATGGGCATGATTACAGAGCCTCTGGCTTTACGCTCTGATTTCCGCGTTATTTATGATTTGAGCGAAGGTGAAGTCAACAACTTATTCAATATCGGCATCAGTTACTTTTTTGGCTCCAGCAAAAAATCCACACCGGCACCCGTAGTTTTTTCTGACAAGGACGGGGATAGTGTTGCCGACAATAAAGACCAATGCCCAGGCACTCCCGCTAACGTCCCCGTTTCAAGCAACGGTTGCCCGCAAGACCATGACAAAGACGGCATCGCAGACTACCTCGACAAATGTCCCAGCACAGCCACAGGAACTTCCGTATCCTCAACGGGATGCCCAAAAGACAGTGATAATGACGGCATTGCGGATGCCCAAGACCGATGCTCTGCAACACCCGCAGGGGCCAAGGTGGATGAAAGTGGCTGCCGAATCAAACTAATAGAAGCTATAAAAATTTCCATGCAGCTGAACTTTAAATCAGGCTCCGCTGATGTGCTTACTGAGCATTATTCCGAAATCGCTAAAGCCGGTGAGTTTATGAAGCAATATCCCGATAGCGAAGTCGTTATAGAGGGCCATAGTGACAGCCAGGGCGCCGCAGCATTTAACAAACGCTTATCCCAGCAGCGGGCAGATAGCATAAGAGAGTACCTAATTAAAATGTACGGCATCGAAGCGACGCGCATTAGTGCTAAAGGTTTTGGGGAAAGCAGCCCCATCGCCGATAACGGCACTGCCCAAGGACGCGCTGAAAATCGCCGCGTTGTCGCAGTGATCAAAGGCACCGTGCTTAGATAGTCTCAGAGTGCTGATTGAGGGCAATGCGCCTTCAACCAGCGGCTTTTTCCAAGCAAAAACATTCCACCTTGTGTGATTCCATTCCAGCCTCTATTATCCGTTATTCTTGCGGTCTACACTCACCCATCAAAGGAGCCTCCATATGGGAACCTCACTAAAGTATCTTGCTGTTTGTGCACTTTGCACAATCTCCACGTCAACCGCTATTGCCCATACCTCTAACGAAAAGAACCCCTATATCGTGCATCGGCAAGGTATTTACCAAGTCGCTGGCGGGCATATGAATACCCTGAAATCTATCCTTATGCTCGGGCACCCAGCAAAAGCCGACATCAGCTACCATGCCAAGGCCATGCTGGAGGCATTCAAGCACCATGGTGATGCATTTCCTGAAGGGACTCACAAAGGAAAAACCCACGCCAAAAAGAGTGTCTGGACTGACTCAGAAGGTTTTAAGGAACAAGGCCAAATGGCTGGCAAAGCCATTATGGAACTCATTGAGGTCAGCGAAAGCGGCGATTTAAAGCTAATTAAAACTAAATTTGCTGGCGTTGGAAAATCCTGCAAAGGTTGCCACGATGATTATCGTAAAAAAGGCAGCTAGAAAGCGCTTCAGCCCCCATTGGAGAAAAAGCTTTCGCCAATGGGAGGCAGAAAAACTTAACCGGCTAAGGGGGCGATGGTAAGTTCACTGGTAATACTGTTAGCAATAAAGCAACCCTGATGCGCACTCTCAAATAAGCCCGACAGCGACTCCTTATCTGGCCCCTGCCCCTCAGCAAAGACTACCTCAGGACGAATCGTAATATGGGAAACCCAGAAGTGTCCCGCCTCATTTTTTTCTAATTTACCTTCGGCATTATCTATATAGCTATCTACCACATACCCTTTCAAAGATACCAGGGCCAAAAAGGTCAGCATAAAACAGGAAGACAGCGCGCCTACCAAGGTCTGATCTGGGTTAAGTAGACGGTCATCGCCGAAATATTTGGATGTAGAGCACCCCAAAACCCGAATGCCACCTTCGTAATCAATCATATGAGTTCGATCGAAACTTTTATAGCTAAATTCTTCCTCGTTTCTCTGCCAAGTTAGCGTGACACTCTTCATTATTAACTCTCCGTGATTTCCGTGAAGCCTTTAGCTTACGAGGCATTTTTAATAAGAACAATGATGCAAAGCAAGCTGTGCAATCAATACTCAAGCCACGCATACATTGAGATCTGCACATTACTTTCTGTTACAAACTCGCCACAAAACCACCTACTGCAAGCGCTTGTTCCCCGAGCGCTGGGTAGTTAGCATGACCCTCTCATTATTAATGATTTATACATTACAGACTTGGAGTAGAGAAATGAAAAAAATAATTGTTCTTGCTGTATTGAGTCTTTCCTTGCAGGGGTGCTTTCAAGCCTGTGGAACCGACGGGAATATCGAGTTATGCCTCACAACAAATGAGGGAGGCAGCGCTACAAGTGATACTGGTAGCTCGTGGAGTGATGGCAGTAGCTTTTTCGGAAGGTAGTCACCCTCAGAAACCTGTTTTTCAGCCCGTTTCATAAAGTGCATAACGAAACGGGCTGGCTATAGCAGATAGCAGTCTCTAAATTTACCCCTCCGATTTAATAGCCCCCTACGAAGCACGCAATACATCTTCAGACTGATGCCTTAAAACAAACTCAGCCGCAAGCTCCTGTCCCATATAGCGCTTCAGCGTTTTTTGATCGTTCTGCGGAAGGTCTACAACAATCATACAGTCCAGCACATCATTAAAGTCCTGATCGACATTATAAGAAAGCACGTAACCGCCAAGTTTCAGATATTGTTTTAGCAAAATTGGCACGCCCTTCTGGTCAGATTCAAGCTTTGAGACAAGATGCGAAACCAAGTCCACATCCTTTAAACCTTGAAATTCAGCACTTGTCCAGCCTACCCGCTTGTGTAGTTTAAAGGGCCTTCTCGCTTTAACCACTTTCGATTGCTGGGGAAAAGGGTTATTAACGCTGAGGTAATCAATCAACATCTTCTGTGATTCATTACTGTAATCCTTACTAATACTGACCGGCCCAAACAGCACAGAGCAATCTGTTTCTTTTGCCAAAAAAGTCGCTATACCTTTCCAAAGCATAAGTAGTGGCGCATAACTGCGTTGGTATTCAAGCCGAACGAAAGAACGCCCTAATTCCACAGAAGGCGCGAGTTGCGACAACAAGGCTGGCTTAAATTTGAATAAGGAATGGCTATATAGCCCCGTCAAACCATACTTAGCCACCACTTTGGATACTTCTGCTGCGCGGTATGCGCCGACCACTTCCTTATTTTCAGGATGCCAGATAAACAGGTGCGTGTAATAGTCGTCATATTTATCAATATCGATTTCCCTACCCGTGCCTTCTCCAACACGCCGGAAAGTTTCCTCCCTCAGCCGCCCTATTTCACGCATTATATTGGGAATAGCAAGTTTGCCTGAGAAATAAATAGAAAGTTCGCCGCAGCTTAATAAATGGTTCTTCTCTGGCAACATAGCCACTTCAGCCGCCAACAATTCCGAATCGACTGGGGCAATAATTTCTTGCTCATTTTTTTTCAGTGGATGTGATTTATTTATTTTCAATGTCTTTGTAGCTGTTTTGTTTTTTTGACTTGCATCCACGCCTGGCTTTGAATCCAGCAAGCAACTTTGTAAGCGTAAAAACTTGGCCAGCTCGTTAATGTCTGTCGTTTTACGATAGGTTTTCGCTAGAATCTGCTCGCCCACGGTGAAGTGAACGGTTTTTCCAAAAGCGTTCATAAAACATCGCCCTAACATCAAGGTCCGTAACCACGGAGATATCAGCCCCGCCATATGGAAGACCCAACCGTTATGACCATGGAAAAATACCGGCACGACACGCGCATTAGATTTCTTTAGAAGGCGCGCAATATGTGCACTCCACTTACTGTCACATACACTTTTTTTGGATGGCTGATAGTGAGACACCTCACCCGCTGGAAATACAATTAAACAGTGCCCATCATCCAACCAGCGCTGACATTCTCGCATGGCGATACCATTTTCTCGCTGCGCAGCTTTTCCACCATAAGGGTTCACCGGGATAACCAGGTCATCAAATTCGCTGACTTGCGTTATGGCTTTATTAATAAGCACTTTAACATCATCGCGATAGGTTAAAGCGTATTGAAGTAGAAGCAGGCCGTCTGCAATACCATAGGGATGATTAGACATCAGCAAGGTACCACCGGAATGGGGTATCGGCTGCCCGGAAAAACGTGCTGTTACTTGGCTGCATAATCCAAGATGCTCAATCAGCTGATTGACAAATGCCTTACCTTTTCGCCCTCCTGGCTTCAAGTAGAGATAATGCTTTTCCAGAGTGGAGATGCCCGCTACCTTTGATAAAAGGTAACAAAGGAAACGATTCAACAGCGGGATAGAGGAAAGGGTAATCGCTTGCCCAATATCAAAGGGGCTTTGTGGTGCTGAAGTTGCACTAGAATCATTACTGGCTTCAGACTTACATCTGCTGTTTTCAGTTGGTTCATCAATGCCTAATAGCGTATCCATACTTTTCATCCAGTTGTTAGAATAACGACACTGGACAAAAGACTAGTTTTTCAACGTAACAAAGCCTTGACGTTTTTATTTTTCTTTTATGACACCACCTTATTATTTTTACACTTAATCATAGAAACTGGCCTATTGGGCTGTCATCTATTTTAAAAATACGCCCGCAGTTCCACTGTTAATGCATCAGGGTAATAAGAAAACTCGGTATTATAAGTAGAAGTCACATTTGTGCTATTAAAAGAGGTGGACGCACCAACATTAATCTCCACATCATCAGACAGCGAATAGTTTAAATCGAAAGAAAGAATGCCGGCGCTATTATTAATATTCACCATCAACAGGGTCTGTATATAGAGAAGTGGTGACAACTCATAACCCTGGCCCAGGGCCAGATACTCTCTTCCGGGATAAATGGAATAAGCAGTACCGGCGCTGGCAAATAAATCGCTTGGCGAAAATAGCTTTTGTTTTTTCCCAAAGCCGTTAAAAAAGTATTCCAGCCGAAGATCCAGGCTGCTCTGCCACCGATGCTCCAGACCGATGGTAAAACTCCTCAGAGAATCTTTATCGCTTTCGCTTTGACTAACAAGCTGCCCCTCAGCACGCAGCCCTAGCCACTCAAACCACTCCCCCTGCAAACCGAAGCCCAAGTAAGTTTCATCCCGCAGCTGGCCACCTAGAACTGACCATCCAAAGCTGCCAGCCACATCACTGAAGCGCAGAATAAGAGAGTCTCTTTCTGAATCCAGGGATTGAGACCACAGCGTTTCTGCTTGTTGAGACAACTCATAACCCAGCGCATATATGAAATTAAACTGCCCTAACTCTCCCACATCTTTGTCGAAGCGAAAGGCATCAACCCCGGGTTTATAAATACGGTAAAACGTGTTGGCGGCAAAAGGAGCAAAGAGATCATTGGGAGAAAAATAAAAGGTGGTAGCGAGGTTAATTGGCTGACGACCCAGTGTCGCCCTCACGCCATTTTTAACATAAGCAATATTTAGACGGTCAACATCAGAGATCGTCAAAGGATCACTATCATGCTGTTCAAAAAAAACAGGGCTGCGTTCTACGCCGTAATAATCGGCAAGACCAATGGATGCAGCTGGAATGATTTGCTTTCGATTTTCGTAAAACAATACAGCATGGCACTGCATAGAAATAACATCATTGGGAGAATAGTCGAGAGTCCCCCTGAAAGAGGCGGACTGGGAATTAACACTGCTGGCCTTCGAATACAGACTATTTTCAGCGAATTTTTCAACAGAAGACGATACTCGTATTGTGCTTCCCAAATCGAGGTGCCCCAGGCCTCCATCAGCCGTATAAAAGGCAAAGGTTTGCGGCGTAAAAAATAATGCAACCAGGAAAGGGAGGAAGTACTCTAGTGGAGCATAGACATTCCTTGTGCGTTTATTTTTCATAATCCTGCTCAGCCATCCGCTGAGTCAAATAGGCAAGCCAACTGCCTGCTTCCTTTTTGCTTGTATCATCCCGCAAACTTTTCTGAAAAGACACCTGCGCCTGCTTGTAATCTTCCAGCTCTATATAGGCGATGCCCATCAACAGATGGCAAGCACCGACATTTTTTAAAGACTTATCATCCAAAGCCTTCTGCAAGGCTACAACAACCTCTTGCCAGCGGTTTAATTCACTATAGGCTTGGGCCAGTTGAAAATAGATTTTACCCTCACCTGAAAGCTTGGCGGCTTGTTTTAATGATCTTAAAGACTTTTCATATTCTTTGGCATTAAACCAGGCCGATGCTAGAAGCTGCAAGTGTGAGTCGGTGGCCTTAATGGTACCCTGCTTTATACCTGTCTCCAGAATCAAAGCGGCACGTAATGGGTTGTCGTGAAAAATATGAAGCTGTGCAAGGTGGCTTAGTTCATCACCATCATCCAGCAGCTTGTTAACGTAGGCAAGATCCAATATGGACACAGCCAGCTTGTCTTTGCCTTCTTCATTTAGGGTATAGAACAACTGCATCCAGTATTCTTTATTTTTCGGAAAAATTTCGATCATTTTTTCCAGTAAGTGAATGGCCCGCTGATTATTATTCGTTCGCTGATAGAGACCAAGGAGAAGTTGATAAAGCGGCTCACTTTCTGATGCGGTGAGGGCCAATGCTTTTTCTGCCGGCTTCACAGCTTTGCTGTATTGCTCCTTCGCCACATAGATGGAAGCAAGAAACTGCCATGCCTCGGCTTTCGCTTGCGGGGTCTCCCTTAGCCATAAATTAAAATGCTCAAGCGCCTTGTTGTAGCTCCCTTGCTGCATATAAAGCTGCGCAAGGCTGTAATGAATATTTAGCAAATTGCCTTTGGGCAGTGCGGCAAGAGATAGAACCCTTTGAAAAGACTGCGTTGCTTGCTGGTAATTTTCTTCTCGAATGTAGATGCCGGCCAGCATTTGCTGAATAATGCTTTTTTCATAGGGATTGAGTGATTTTTTATTCAGTAAAACTGCACAGTGTTTTTGCGCTTCATCAAGGCGGTTTTGATTAATCTGCTCGTCCACTTTCTGCAAGTGTTTATAGATTAGCGGGCTTACAGTCATGCGGTTGGCGGCAAAGGATGTGGGTGCATATAGCAAACACAAGAGTAAAAATATTGCCGCCAGCCTTTGTGTGAACATCACCTTCCCTTCTCCAGCTGAAAAGCAATACGCTGGCGCACACCATAACGCTCTACGGCAACTTTATTGACGACTTTTGGCTTGAACTTCCAACGGGATATCGCCCTGAGTGCCGCATTATCAAAGATACCCCGAGGCGAGGCCGCCACCACATGGGCGTTTTTCACCAAACCCGCTGCGGTGATAGTAAATTCCACTTCCACCCAGCCCTCTAGTCCTCTTTTTGCTGCTCGCTGGGGATAAATAGGGGGGATGCGAAAAACCGGCATCGCCTCTTCGTTAACCATTACGGAGCTTAGTGGAATATTGATCACACCCGTGGGGATTTTTGCGCCGCTGAATCTCGGAATATCCATAGGAGGCAAAGCGATACCGGAAGGCGCGCCCACCTCCATCTGCGAGCTTTGGTAAGAGGCAGAAGGTACTGCTTCTACTTCTGGCTGCTTGGGGGCCTTACGCTCTTTTACTGCAATGCTTTCTTTTCTTTTAACGCGGATAAATTCAATGTGCTGCACCGGAGACAATGATACCAGCGAAGTATCAAGTTCATCGTGCAAGGTCATTGATTGCATAAAATAAAACAATGCGTAACTAATAAGCAGTGAAGCAATCACTGCCAAGGCATATCGCAAGGTAGACAAAATACGTTGATTGCCCATTTGCATCAGTCTGGCGCCACCGTTGCCACAGCGACATTCGTCACTCCAGCGAGGCGCACCTGATCCATCACCTCAATTAAGATACCTGTTTCTGTGCGTCTATCTGCCTGCACCACCACCGAGCCCTGAGGATTTTCGGCATGCAATCGCTCTACATTCGCGCGCACTGCTCGCTTATCTATTTGCCGCCTATTGATCCACACCTCGCCGGTCGCAGTAATTGCAACAAAGAGTGTGACATTTTTCTGCAGCGTGCCACTCGCCGCACCGGGTCGCATGACATCCACACCGGCTTCTTTTACAAAAGAGGCAGTAACAATAAAAAAAATCAGCAGTATAAACACCACGTCCAGCATGGGTGTCATATCCACTACTGAAGCATTATCGTCCTCACATACTATTCTTTTTCGGCGCATACTATTTTCATTTACTCGGTTTTCGAAATGTCATTTGGTGGAAAATTCTGTACATTGTGGAGCGTGTAATATGTTGGGTTTCGCTACGTTTCATACAAGCCCCGTAGGTTGGGTTAAACGAAGTGAAACCCAACACTTTACAAGATTGCAGGTGCCGTGCCGCCTGATACGTCTGTTGGGTTTCACTTCGTTCTACCCAACCTACGAAACTACAAAAACGCACAAGCATTCGGTTAATCCAACAGGACTATTTAATTTAAAACCAAGAAAGAAGGTTCAAAAAAAACTCTTTCTATTCAAGGGCTAAATCTTGAGAGAATGATTCCATTAAACGTTCTACCCGTTTTGTCAGCAGATTTACAAAATAAAAACCAGACAGCGCTACCACCAAACCTGCCATGGTGGAAAGTGTGCATTGGCCAACACCCGCTGCCATCGCGCGCACGTTGCCTGATCCGCTGACGGCTACAACATCGAATATTTCCACCATGCCCATAATAGTGCCCAACAAACCCAGCAAAGGCGCAATAGCCACCAATGTTCCAATAAAGCCAAGGCTAGTATTCAATGATACTCTCGCTTCAGAAATTAATTGTGCGCGAATTTTTTTGCGTTTTTTTTTGTCGCAAACCTCCACCGTCTGCCAACGCCCTACAAGTGGTTGTAGTACCGATGTATAGGCAAAATACAGTGTCCAAATACGCTCAAAAATCAGCAGCCACAAAATAATACTGGTGAACAAGATATAGGGCAGCGCCGGGCCGCCACTGTAAATGAGTGTGTTAATACCTTCGTAGCCGGGCAGATAGCTTGTAAAAAACTCACTCCCGATCATTTTTTATCGCCTTCACTGAGGGAGCGCCCACTCAAAACGTGCGCATGCTCGGCCACTATGCCAGCGGCCTGCTCCTCCATTAACTCCACTAAAATACGCGAGCGACTGTTGGCAATGCTGTGCAGTAATAAAATTGGAATCGCCGTACTCAAACCCAAGGCTGTGGTCACTAATGCCTGGCTAATACCACCTGCCATAAGACGGGCATCGCCAGAGCCAAACAAGGTTATCACCTGAAAGGTCTCAATCATGCCTGTCACTGTGCCCAATAAACCTAAAAGCGGCGCCATACCCGCCAATACTTTTAATGTACTCAGCCCTCTGCGCAAACGGCTTGCTGACTGGAGAATAATATCGTCAAACTTTAACTCAAGGCTTTCAATATCCATGGAGGGATTATTTTTAACAATTCCAAAAATTTGGCCCAGCGCGTTATTGGGGGTAGGCTGATCAAGATTATTTAGCTGCCGACGCAGGTTACGTCCGACTATCGCCAGAAGTACAAGCCGATAGGCGGCCAGCAACAAGCCGAAAGCGGCAATACCCAAAATAATATAAGCGATAGCGCCACCCTGCTGAATACGCTCTGGTATGGAAGGCCTCTGTATTAATAAAGATAAAATAGCACCACGGGATGGGTCGATAGGAACAAGCGCGTCACCCTCCGCATCAAAGGCAAAATAATTTTTTGCGGCACTTTGGTAATCTTTACGTGGTTGGCGAGAGAGCTCATTAAAGCTCATAGTGGTGGCACTGTAATTTAAAAATTTTCCATCTTGGTTAAATGCTAAAAAGGGGCCAATACGAACAACGGCCTGATTACCAGGGTGCCCTTCGCCATCAATGACTTGCGTTTCATAACGCAAGCTTCGGCCTTGCTCCTGCATTTCTACCAACAACAACTGCCACAAACTCGACAGATCATCGGTGCTTGGCAGGGTTTTATTTTCTGTAATTGTTTTGAGGCGTTGTAGTCGTGCAGAATCATGAGTGCTAATCAGGGAATGTTCAAACTGGCTCTGTGTATCGGCAGAGACCTGCTTCACCACACCGAACAGTTCATTAAAGGCACCCAGTCGTTCCTCATAAATCTGCTGTTTTTCCAGGAGCTTGCTTTCGTTATTATTAAAGCGGGCTTCAAGCTGCTCGCTCTTACTTTCTTTAAGCACGAGGTTTTTTTCGAGCTTTTTAAGAATTCGTTTTTGTTCCGCTAGCTTTTGTTTAAATTGCTGCTCTCTATCTCTTACTATTTTTTGTTGTTTTTTCGCTTCTTGCTCAGCACTTTTAAGCACCGATAAAGAGGGGCCTTGTTCGGCAAAGCTGTAGGTTGAGATAAATGACGCACCTAAAAGGCAAAAAATTAGAACAATGTCTTTCATTGTTTTGCCTCCAGCTCTTGCTCTGCTTTGGGCATCGGCAATAACAACAACTCAGGAGCGCGTTGATTCTTGGCAATCAAATAGGCTTTTTTAATCTCACGATGGTATTTTTTATCCATATTTAGCCAAGTTTTTTGCTTGTTATCCCAGCGTGCTATTTCTTTATTATTCTGACTTTTATAAAAGAGCATATTGCGGCCAATTCTCAGAAAATCTACCACCCGATCGGTTTCGGCTAACTGGCCTTGATACACCTCCAAGGTGCGACCAAATTCGCTTTCTATTTGATACGCCTCGAGTGAGCGACGAAATTTTTCTGCTACGCTAACATCCGCACGATCTAACATTGCCCTGAGCGAGACCAGTCGTTCATGACGCTCCTTGGGTAAGAAAGGCAAATCGCTGGCGATAAAGGTTTCGAGATTGTCTAGCATGCTTTCTACTAGGGGCAGCATCTCCCTATCAAGGTGGGTGACTCGCTTGGTTTCAACATCTAAACGCGCCAACTCCTGATTCTGGTGTGTTATCAGCTTTTCCATACGCTGGTTATACTTGCCCAGGGTTTCAAGTTGGCGTTGTTGGGTTTTTATTTTCTCTTGTAGGGCCTGAATCTCATCATCCACTGATTCGATTTTTTGCTGGGAGCGGATTCCCTGCTGAATGGTTTTGCTATGCATCTGCTGGGCTTTTTCGAACTCACCCGTTTCTGCCTTGCATGGCAAGGCAGACAGAAACAAACAGGGAAAAATAAGCAAATAAGCTGGTTTCATAGTATCAGTCAAATAGTATCAATCACAAAAAAAGGGCGTTTTAAACGCCCTTATAAAGTACCCACATCCATTTAATTTAGCCAGGGAACTTAGCCATAAGTTCCCTGCTTGTAGCTGTTAAGCTTACCACTCAAAGCTTGCTGTAATAAAGAGGTTACGACCTTCACCTGGCAGACGATCCCCTTTTGATATTGCGCCCACATTCACTCGGCTGTAACCGGCGAGGTGTTGCGTGTATTGTTTATCCATCACGTTTTCTATACCCGCTGTGAGCTCAAGATTATGCTGAGGTCGATAGCTTCCTTTGAGGTTTACCAAACCATAGCCAGAGGTTTCCTTTTCGCTATTGGTGGCTGAGACTTCATCTTGAGCGGCAAAACCTTCTACCTCACCCACCAATGACCAGTTATTTTCAGTATAGGACAAAGCAAGCAAGCCATTCAGCGGTGCTATGCGGTAGAGGTTATCGTCTATATCGTCGCGCTCACCGCGTACATAACTCACTTGCCCATCGAGACTTATCTTATCGCTCAGCTGGTAGCCGAAGGGGGCATCAAAACCATAAAGTACAGCTTCAACGTTAGTATACTGCAGGGGAGTCGTGTCCATCATACTGGCTTGAATAACCGTGCTGTCGGTTGCAGGTGTACCCTGAATATAGTCATCCACCTTATGGTAGAAAGCACGCGGCTTTAAGTAAGCACTTTGGTTATCCCAAGAAAAACCCAGCTCCAACTGGTGGGCCACTTCAGGGTCGAGATGAATATTACCCACATAGCTATTCCCATCAGCCAAACCACCCGTGGACTCTAGGGGCATCCACAGGTAACGTTCTTGATAACCTGGACTGCGGGTTTTTTGTGCAACACCGGCTTCCAATGAGAAGGTGTCAGACATGGCGTAAGAGGTGTTCAAAACGACATCCAAATTGTTGTCTTTTTGATTGCGGTCGTCACTGTTGAAACGATTAGCCAGTTGCGCCGCTGCGCTCATGGGCATATTCTTCGCCATGGTGCTGCTTACTTCTGCGGAATCCATTTCGACACGGGTAACGCGTGCGCCGACGAGCACAGTCAAGGCATCCGTCGCATTGCCTTCCCATTCTGCAAAGACACCGTTACGGTCTCTTTCTGCCTCATTAAAGTTTTCTACATACCACATGGCATCATTGGGGTTGGTAATGGTGGAGCTGTTGGTGGCGGTATCCCCGTCCAGCCCCAGCACTAGGTTCCCCTCGTTCATTGGCATAGTATATTTTACGCCATAGCCAAGGCTATCTACTTCGGCGTCAGAAATACGCTTCATGGGCATGGAGGCTCCCATCATCATAGGTGCGGCACGCAGGGTGAAGTTATCCATTTGGTGTTCGCCATCTTGAGCAGAAACATGTGCCTCAAGCTGGCGACCCTCATCAACATCCACTTTGAGACCAACACGCGTAGTCAGTGCCTCAGTGGAGATAATATCCATCGGCAATGCAGGTGTTCCAGTCTCTCCGGTGTCATTGTAATGACTGCTAAAATCCAGCTCGTAGTCACCACGCTGGTAACCGTAACCTAACCCATAAGTGGCCCGTTCGTACTCAGTGGGAGAGACATCTCCATCAGGGTATTCATAGTCATCGCCTTGCTCGGCACTCAAACTGACGTTCGCACGGTGTGTGTCATTGGCGGTACCAAGAAACGCACTGAGCTGATTGCCCTGACTCACGCTTTTGTAAGCGCCGGATAGCTTGCCAGTGCTTTCAAATTCATCGGATACTCCGAACTCATTGCTCAGTGGGGTAGCCGAAATGCTTCCGCCGATTGTCTCCAAGCCACTGCTCACTGGGGCGATACCACGTTTTAGCTCGATGGAATCCAGCAGGGATGGTGGGATATGGCTTAGAGGGGGATCCATAGAATTGGCACAGGTGGGTTTGATATGAGTGCCACCCACCAATACATTTACCCGCTCACCAAAGAAACCTCGATATTGGGCAATACCGGTTAAGGGGCCATTTTGATTCACATTTGCGCCAGGTAGGCTACGCAGGTATTCGGCGGTGTCATTGGGTGCCAGTAATTGTAGATCCAACTGGGTTTTGTCCTCTTGCTGCTCGGTACCTGTCACTTCAATATCGGGCAGCTCAAGCGCTTCGTTTTTTTCTTCTGCGGCCAAACCTGCGCTATAAGTGATCACGGCTAAAGCCAATGCACTCAAGCCAAATTGCTGTGTACGTTTTGATAAACTCGAATGGGTATTTTCTTTATTTCGGTGCGTCAACAACATAATAGTCCCCTCACTATGAATTACGAATTACGAATTATTCTTAGAATCATCTAATCATAGTAAGGAGGCAAAGACTAATTGAAAATGCGACAAATTGTCGCACCTTTTAGCCTTGGGTAAGCGTTAGGTAGGCGCTAACGGCTGAACAACTGCTCAGGCTGCGTTCAAATTTGAGCGCGGGCCAACGTGAGCTGACATGAGCTAAATAATTACGCAGCTGGATCCAGCTGACCATCACGCAGGTAGACCAAACGCCTCGCCCGTTTCATAACTCTGGGGTCGTGGGTGGAGAATATAAACGTAATGCCTTCACGTTGATTTAGCTCTTCCATTAAATCCAGCAGGGCTTCGGCATTTTCTGAATCCACATTTGCGGTGGGCTCATCAGCCAGCACGACAGCGGGATGGGTCACAATGGCTCTGGCGATAGCGACGCGCTGCTGCTGACCGCCGGACATTTCATCTGGACGGCGCGATTCCAGCCCTTGCAAACCTACTTGCTTGAGGATCGACATAACACGTTCGCGACGCTGGGCCTTGGGCATTCCCTGTAGGGCGAGAACGAATTCTGCATTCTCGTAAGCGGTCATTACGGGTATCAAATTATAGGCCTGGAAAACAAAACCAATACGATCCCGACGCAAGTGAGACAAAGCCATGCGGCTTAACTGGGCAAGCTCTTGCAACTCTAACTTTATAACACCTTCAGTGGGCAAATCCAAACCACCAATCATATTCAGCAAGGTGGTTTTACCCGAGCCAGAGGGGCCACACAGCGCGGTAAATTCACCTTCTTCTATATCCAGGGACAGGTCGTTTACGGCATTCACTTTCACCTTCCCCTGCTGGTAAGACTTGCTCACCTGCTGAATACTGATAATCACCTTTTTCTCGGCTGGAGCCATCTTACATCGCCTTTAAACTTTCAACAGGAGGGATTCTTCCAGCCCGCCATGCGGGGTACAAGCCAGATAACAACGTCAGTAAAAATACAACGCTCAGTATGGCCACAATGGTCTCAGGGTAAAGATAAAGCCTCAACACTGGGTCGATCAGTACACCGCCTGCCGTATAGTCATCCCCCATTGCGCCACTCATATCAATACCGATGCGATTGAGATAAAAATACCAGGGTATGGTTATCAAAATGCCCACAGCTAAACCGAGAAAGGCCAACCAGGTGGACTCAATTATCACCAGAAAAAACAGCGAATGTGGCGCCATTCCCACCGCCATCATCACGCCAAATTCACGCGTGCGCTCCAATACGCTCATCAGCAAGGTATTTAGTATGCCTGCCGAGATTAATAAACCAATCAGGATCTGGCTAATATAATTGCTACTGCGATCTAGACTGATCAACCCTGCTATTTCCGACTGGGTTTCGCGCCAACTGAGAATTTCCCGGTTTTGTGTCAACAGGTTATTTTGGCCAGACTCACTATCAAGCCGCTCTCGCACCGAGGCAAGCACTTTAGTGGTATAGCGCTGATCTTCAATCATCACCGCCACCAGGCTGGCCTCGTCGCTTTTGTATCCGATGGTATGGCGCACTGCGTTAATGGGCAACAAGACAAATGCGCTGTCCACTTCCTTCACACCGGTGGTGAAGATGCCTGTCACTCGGGCAATTTCACTGACGATTTCACCCTTTTTATCGGTAGTGGTATAAACCAGCTTTTTCCCCAAGCGCAGTTTGAGTTTTTGCGCCATACCACGCCCCACAACCACCCCAGAGCTGTTTGCAGCAAATAGTTTCCCTTCTTCCAGCGAGCGGAGAAACAGGTTGTGCGCGCCGGTTTCAGTATTCGGGTCAATGGCTAAAAAGGCACCCCCCACACTTTTGTGGGCACTGGCAAACATACCCTGCCCCATGATGCGCACATAATTACTTTCAACCCCCGGTGTGTTTTGAAGCATCTGCTGAATTGCTCCAACCTGGTTGATGTGCTTATCAAGGGCCGGACTTTGGTAGTAACCTGGCGCCTCGATACTGATATGCCCCCATCCCATCTGAGCACTGGCGTTAATCATATTGGTATAGGAGTAATCGCCGATGCCGCTAGAGGTCACCGCCAGAAACACCCCAAAACCAATCGATATGGCAGTAATGCCTGTACGGCGTTTTCTACGCCAGATATTTCGCCATGCCAGACCCGAAAGATTCACGATTGTGCCTCCTTAAAAGTGATGAATCGCATCGACTGGTTTAATCAGCGCAGCCTTGATGGCCGGGTATATCACTGCCAGCAAGGTCATAAAAAACAGAAACACGATGGGTAGCGCCAAGGAGCGGAAAGAAACCTGGGCATACCAGACCGGCTCCAAAGCGATGCCGGCAAAGGACGTGGCCGAAACCATATGACTGAAATCAATACCCCGCTCTTGCAGTAGCAAGGCCAGCCAGGCACCCATAGCAAGGGCAAAAAGGCTCGCCACAACAGCCTGTAAAATTGCCTCAGCAAAAACCAGCTGCACAATTTGCCAGGGGTTCACGCCCAACGCCTTCATAATGCCAAACTCCCGGATGCGCTCAAATACACTCATTAACATGGCATTTAAAATCACCATGCCGACTGCAACGTAAGTAATCAATAACATGAAAATGGTTTGAGCGTCGGCCAACTCCAGAATGCGGGCGATGACCGGCATCAAACTGCGCCAATCTTTCACTTCATAAGGCCCGGCAATGTCTTGCACCTGCTGTTGTTTTGTTTCCAGCGTGTCGCTTTGATTTAGACGTTTCATGGCGATCTCATGCACGCCTTCATTTACCACCATTAATTTCCGAAACGAGGAGGACAGCATAAAAAACCCCGCTCGATCAATGTCATCCGCCACGGCCTTGAGTATGCCGCGCACGCGAAATATTTCATTTGCCATAGAGCCGTCACTGGCTTGGCCAAGCAGAATCACCTCCTCCCCCACCTTGATATTCAATGAACGGGCAAGTTTTCGCCCCAGCACCACGCCCTCTGTATCGACCTCATCCAGCCACAGACCCAGCATAAGATGTTTGTGAATTTCGGTCACCTGCGCCTCACGGGAGGGAGTAATGCCTCGCAATTGCACACCGGCAGAACTGCTTCCGGCTGCCGCCAAGGCAAAAGCAAACAGCCGAGGGCTGGCACTGACACCCACAGTGGAAAGTTTTTCTAACAGCGCCTTTTCATCATGCATCACGGCGTATAGGTCAGGGTCATCCAGGTAGGTCTTCGCGTGTAACTGCAACTCGCCGGTATTCATCATGGTGGCATTACGTTCGCTGGCTTGCAGCATGCCATCCATTAAACTGGCAAACACAATCATAATGACACCCGCAAAACCCATAGCAAGCGTTGTCACTAAAGAGCGGTGCCAGCTACGTAATAAGTTTCGGGGGGCCAGAAGTACAATGTTCATCTAGGGAACCTCTGAACAATTCATAAACTCGTATCTTGCACCCAAAATATCCAGATTTTTCGTCGCCTAAAAGCGCCTACTGTTGGTATAAACCTCGGCAACTGCTCCATGCGTTGCTCTCGGCCTCTGTTCCTGACTCGGCTCTACCGCTTCCTTCCTTGGAACCGTACCTCCTGCATCCATGCAGTCGTTCGCAATAGCCCGCTAGAGCCTGCCCCGCGAAGCGTATTGGGCATTACGTGCACTTCATGCCTCAAATCTGAACATTTTGAATACAATACCCAAAACGTTTCACGGGGCAGGCCCTCTACTTCGTTCAGAATCATTCAGAGGTTCCCTAGCGACGCTTTAACTGATTAAGGGAAAAGAAGCTGTCGTCCAAGGGAATATCCAGCGCCAACACTTGATAAGTAATTTCAGTATATTCATCAGGTTTGTCACTGGGCACCACTCGCATCGTTGCCGGTCGCACCTGACCACCCAGTTCTTTCATATCGGAAAAAATAATCGTACGTGCCGGATTAAAATCCTCGTCATAATACTGTTCATCTACGGGCAGCAGCGTGTCGGCAATCACCGTCAACATCACCTTGCCCCATACCACTGCGGCATCTACCTTGGGAATTAAAGTAAATTCAATAATATTCCGCCCGTCACGAATACCTTCAAATGAAATATCAATGTCGTAATCCCGCTCACGGCGGGATTCCTGCACAAGGTCATCGTTAGTGAAATGACTACCCATCCAAGAGCCCATCATCATGCTGGAAGTCAATCGAATAGTACGATCAGTGCGTGGCAAATACGTATAAAGGTGCTTACCCGACTTCAGGCTACTTACCCCCTGCTCCTTTTTGGGGGCAAGAATACGCACCAGGGTTTTTTCGGTGTCTAACGACCAACCTTCGAGGCGCAAAGTGCGGGTATAGTGGCCAGTTTTTATTTTCATTGAAAATAGACTGTGGGAAGAATCCCCTCGCCAGAGGTCATCAATTTGACGTAGAATCGCCAATGCTCTGCTTGTGGAGTCTAACGCCTCATCAGCAACGGTAAAGTCAGAGAGAAGAAAATAGGGCAGTATTAGGCACAAAAATAGTCTTCTTCTTTTTTGGAACATAATCCTCACCCGTATTATTCTCCCCATTCAGGGCTTCATTGGATAATGTATCGTGTTCCCATCTTTCTGGCCAACATTGACACTCTTTTGCACAAAGACCTCGCGTATTATTTGTACAGTGCTATATTAGTGAAGCTTACGATTCTCGCCGGTATAATAGCATTCCATGCGACAATACAGACTGTAGCGAGAACACATCTAATTAACTCCGAACGAAACCGTTTGTTTTGAAGCATTCATAAAAACCCCAGTACAACCCGAATTAAAGGACAGCTCCATGCGGCAAACAAAACGCATGCAAATAATGGCTTTCTCCCTCTTGATGCTTTCGCCCCTTATAGCAAGCAGTGCTGGCAGTAGCGCCAACCAGCAAGCCCCTGAAGATTGGCAGCAGCTCGAAAGAAGAATAAACACCCTGGAAAGAAAACTCAGCAAAAACAATAAAAAACTTAAAATTGATGGTTTTATCAGCGCAGCTTATGCACGCTCCGACGACAGCTCCATAACCGAAAACTGGGGTGGCATCACCGAAAAAAATAACTTTGGTGCCCTTTCAAATATCGGCGTGCAAATGTCTTTTTCGCCCAACCCCCGTACAAGCATTACCACCCAGTTCGTTGCTCGCAGTGAAGAAGAATGGCACATGGAAGCCGAGTGGGCTTACATTGCTTTTAAGGCATCCAATCAACTGACTTTTAGGCTGGGTCGTCAAAAAGCACCTCTTTATCTTCTTTCCGAATACATCGAAGTGGGTTATGCCAACCCCTGGATTTATGCCCCAGACGAAGTCTACGGCATTACCGGTGACAGCACGTATAACGGCATCAATATGCTCTATAAAATCCCCATGGGAAACTGGGATACGAGCCTGCAAGCCATGTGGGGCAGCAATGCATTTAGCCACCCTATAGTCGGAGATGTCTCCCTAGACGATTTAGTTAGCCTCAGCATCACCACCCGCAACGAATACATCACTTACAGGCTGGGTTATACCCTTGTAACAGGCAATATCCCAGGCCTAGACATGCCCCTGCCTACTATTGCAAATACGCCAATAGTGGCTGGTGACACACTGAGTTTTTTAGACCTTGAGTCAGATATCAGCTACTTAAGTGCCGGAGCCATATTCGATAACGGTCAATGGCTGTTAATGGGCGAATTTGCGCAACTTGAGCTTAAAGGTTGGTTCACGGATACCAGTGGCGTTTACCTTATGATGGGCTATCGGTTTGGTAAAATCATGCCGCATTTTACGGCCGCCAAAATGGAAGTGCAGGATCAAGGTGCCAGAAATATCGGAACAATAACTTCAGGAAACACGATCCTGATACCTCCGGGGGAGCAGGTGGGCGCTATCGCCGATTCTTTCCTTGTTCAAAACCAAAGCACTTACACACTAGGCTTGCGATATGAAATTTTGCCGGCTGTTTCCGCCAAAGTGGAGATAAGCCATATCACCGATTTCAATGGTAGCATCGGGCAATTTAGCGCCTCGCAGCCCCCCACTGGCGATAGCGTCAACATTGTGAAATTTTCCATGGATTCGGTATTTTGATACTAGGATGTATTAATGACTGCCCTCTCTCAGCAGAAGCGTGCAAGCATGCAACAGCGTAAACTTAAAGCGAAGGCCTGCATGGCGCTACTTATCAGCCTCTGCCTGTTAACCGCTTCAGGCCACAGCCGTGCAGAAATTTCCGTTGTCGTCAGCAATCTCAATAACAATGAACTTAACAGCTCCCTTATCAGAAAACTATTTCTGGGTAAAAGAAGTAGTTTTGCAGATGGCAGCCCCGCCATAGCGATGACCCAGGATGAGCACTCTGAAATTGCTCAGAATTTTAACTTTATGCTATTAAATCGCTCGCCCCCGCAATATAAAGCCTATTGGGCGCGCATGATCTTTACCGGCAAAGCTTACCCACCCGAACAGGCTTACAGTGATGCAGAAATAATTGAACTTATAAAAAGCAACCCCTCCATCATCTCTTACATCCACACTTCGTCACTAACGAGTGATGTAAAAGAAGTACTCCGCATCCAGAAAGCGCCTGATAAAAAGAAGTTACACTTTCAACGCCTTTCTCTAGCAGAATGCTGGGGTCCCATGGACTAAGCCAGGCAGAAGGCAATACCAAGCGAAAAAGCGGACGACTCCATGGATGACGGAGGTACGGCTCCATGGAAGGAACCGGTAGAGCCGAGTCGGGAACAGAGGCCGAGAGCGATGCAGGGTGCCAAAGCCGAGTTTACACGTGTCTCTTTTCTTTTAGTAAAAGAGCAGAGCTCGCCCCGTGAAACGCTTGGGTGCTTTGAGCTTGGTCTCACCGAAGCACCCAGAGCATTCGCTGTGCTCATGGGGCAAGCTCTAGGCGCCCTGGGCGACGCCGTAAATGACCACGTCAGTAGAATTTCAACAATCTGCTAGCAATAAAAACACTTCCTCACCATAAGCAAGACCTCTCCCCCCAGCTGAATGCTATGCTTAAAGCTATACTTACCTTTTTAGAAGGGTCTGATTCCTGACAAGCATCAGAAACATATAAACCACTGACTGATACACTATGAAATCATTATTAAACAAAGCTCGGCTTTTTTTATGTTTATTAATATATACCGCAGCAAGCCATGCCAATTCAAATACTGCAGATCTGTCCTCGGTTTTCAAACATGCGATAGAAAACGATTTTCAATGGGCAGCCAAGATTCATGCTTATAGTGCAAACAAGGAGTCAAAGGCGCTTGGCGCATCAGGCCTTAAGCCTAATATTAAATTAGATGCGCAAACTTCCAGAGATTCTTTTGATTCAGATACCTTTGGTAACGATAGCTATAATTCAACCACCTATGGCGCCAGCCTTGTACAGCCTATTTTTCGCTTGGATAAGTGGCGCGAATATCAAAAAGGGAAAGCACTCTACAAACAAGCCAATGCGGAATTTCAATTCGAACAACAAGCTTTTTATATACGAGTGGCCAAAGTTTACTTTGACACATTGAGGGCGGAAGATAGCCTTAAATTTCGTGACGCAGAAAAGTCAGCGATCAAAAGTCAGCTTGACCAAATCCAGTATCGCTTTAAAGCTGGGCTAGCAGCAGATACCGATGTCCAAGAAGCAAAAGCCGCATTCGATTTAATCACTGTTCAGTATATTGTTGCACAACAGGAAATGGACTTTGCACTGGAAAATCTCCATACATTAACCGGCCTCACCCTGAGCAAAGTCAGCCCTTTAAAAACGGATATCCCCATCAATCCGCCTTCACCAACAAGCTTGAAGGAATGGACAGCTGTCGCACTCATAAACAATCCCGTGGTACGTGCTGCATCCCATTCGAAGGATGCGGCTCAACGTAGCTACCAGGCAAAAACCTCCGCCCACCTTCCCACACTTGATTTAGTGGGTAATTATCGGGATACCGATCGCTACATTCAGACGAGTGAAGGTGAAATGTCCTCCAATAGTATTAGTTTGAAATTGGAGCTGCCCCTCTATAGCGGCGGAGCCATCAGCGCATCGCGCAGGCAGGCGAAAGGGATTTACCTACAGGCCGCTGACGAATTTAATTTTAAAAAGCGAGAACTGCTTCAGAATACCCGCAACCTTTACAGGCTCGTTAACACCGACATCTCCCGGGTGCATGCACAAAAACAAGGTATTCGCTCTATGGAAGCCGCTTTAGTCGCCATCGAGGCGGGTTACAGCAGTGGCACACGCACCATTTTAGATGTATTAAATGCACAAAATACGCTTTATTCCGCAAAGCATGATTATGCCAATGCCCGATTTGACTATATTCTTGATTCGCTAAGATTAAAGCAAGTAGCAGGTATTCTTAGCAAAGAAGACATCTTGAATGTTAATCAATGGCTGAAAGCGACGCCCTCCCCTTAGTCAGAAGAAACCAAAGCCCCCGCATCGAGCACGCAATGGGAATGTGTTGGGTTTCGTTCCTCAACCGCAACCTACGGGTGTGCTTTTCTCTGATGGGTTTAATTTAAAACGCAGCTTAAGCAGAATTACAATGCGCCATAAAGAAGCTTAAACACATGTAGGTTGTGGTTGAGGAACGAAACCCAACACAACCTTTTTATCTGCACCAGCGCGAACTGGAAAGAAACTGTTGGGTTTCATTCTTCAACCGCAACCTACGGGTATGTTTTTCTCGGATGGGTTTAATTTAAAACGCAGTTTAAGCAGAATCGCAATGCGCTATAAAGAATCCTAAATACATGTAGGTTGTGGTTGAGGAACGAAACCCAACACAACCTTTTTAGCTGTACCGGCGCATACTGAAAAGAAAGCTGTTGGGTTTCATTCTTCAACCCAACCTACGGGTGTGTTTTTCTCGGATCGGTTTAATTTAAAACGCAGCTTAAGCAGAATCACAATGCGCTATAAAGAATCCTAAATACGTGTAGGTTGTGGTTGAGGAACGAAACCCAACACAAGCTTTTTAGCTGCACCAGCGCATACTGAAAATAAAGCTGTTGGGTTTCATTCTTCAACCCAACCTACGGGTGTGTTTTTCTCGGATGGGTTTAATTTAAAACGCAGCTTACGCAGAATTACAATGCGCTATAAAGAATCCCAAATACATGTAGGTTGTGGTTGAGGAACGAAACCCAACAAAACCTTTTATCTGCACCAGCGCGAACTGAAAAGAAAGCTGTTGGGTTTCATTCTTCAACCCAACCTACGGGTGTGTTTTTCTCGGATCGGTTTAATTTAAAACGCAGCTTACGCAGAATTACAATGCGCTATAAAGAATCCTAAATACATGTAGGTTGTGGTTGAGGAACGAAACCCAACAAAACCTTTTATCTGCACCAGCGCGAACTGGAAAGAAACTGTTGGGTTTCATTCTTCAACCCAACCTACGGGTGTGTTTTTCTCGGATGGGTTTGATTTAAAACGCAGCTTACGCAGAATTACAATGCGCTATAAATAATCCTAAATGCGTGTAGGTTGTGGTTGAGGAACGAAACCCAACACAAACTTTTTAGCTGCACCAGCGCATACTGAAAAGAAAGCTGTTGGGTTTCATTCTTCAACCCAACCTACGGGTATGGTTTTCTCGGAGGGGTTTCGATCTTCAAGCGCAACCTACAAAGCCGCAGCCCACGAAAATCAAACTCTGGCTATATTTCGATTTTATTCTCACCGGCATCCAGCATCGTCAGGTTATCATTCTTGCTATCAACCACCATGCGCTGAACCCACGACGGGTCATTCAATAAGTTAGTCGCTTTATCAGCACTCAAAGCACCACCAATTAGATAACCCTGTACCTCGTCGCATTGTAGATCTTGCAAATAACGCAGCTGTTCTTCTTTTTCAACACCTTCAGCAACGACTTGCAGATCCATACTGTGGGCCATAGAAATAATACCACTGACAATCGCCGCATCACTGTTATCAGCCCCAATATTCTGAATAAAGGAACGATCAATTTTAACTTTACGCACAGGAAAACTCTTAAGATAACTTAAAGAAGAGTAACCCGTACCAAAATCATCCAGGGAAAGAGCGAAGCCAGCATGATGGAGCTGATTCAGTATCTTGGCGGTTGCATCGACGGAGTACATGACCACCGATTCGGTAATTTCAAATTCGAGTGCATCGGGGGGTATGCCAATCTCCCGAACTACAGTAATAATTTGATCGGCAAGATCAGGGTCTCTAAATTCAACGGGCGAAAGATTGATGGATACCGATGCGGAAGCATAACCCACTTCACGCCAGGCTTTAATTTGCAGGCTGGCGGTTTGAACCAGCCATTTAGTAATATCACGAATTAAACCCGTCTGTTCCGCAAGGGGTATAAAATCATCTGGCGAGACCAAACCCAGTTGAGGATGATTCCAGCGTGTTAGCGCTTCCAAACCCAAAATATCGCCGTTTTTCAAGTCGACTCTGGGTTGATAGTGAATAGCCATTTCATTATTTTCAATGGCTCGATATAGCTCTGCTTCAAGTTGTATTTTTTGTTTTGCGCGCTCGCCAATTTCCTTAGAATAAAATTGGAAGTTGTTTTTATCGTGCTTTTGCTTAGCTTCTTGCGTCGCACTGCTTGCGTTTCTAAGCAATTCATCTGCACTATTTCCGTGTGACGGATAAACACCCACACCGATATTAGCATTCAAGTAAAATTGACTATTTTCGGCAACCACCGGCTCATTACTTATGGAAAAAATACTGTAAATAAAACTAGTAACCAAGGCGCTCTTGTCTAAATCTGGTAACAACACGGCAATCTCATTACCATTAAAACGCAAAACGCTGAAGGCCGCTTCGCCCTCCTCGTTTTGACAAACAGCCTCTACTTTCTGCAGCGCTTCTTTAATGCGCGCAATAATTGTTTTGGCAAACTTATCCGTTGGTAATGTGCCTAAAGTATCATTGACACGCTGTAGCGCCTCAACATCCACGATCATTAGCGCAACTTTGCTTTCATATTGTTTTACACGAGCAATAGCCTGGCTGATGCGTTCAAGCAATAAGGCCTTTTCTGGGGGGCATTGAACTGGGTCGAAATTGGCCTTTTCTACTGCTGGGGCCATACCTTTTCGTAATTGACTATCCAGCACACTATTATTATCAACTTGGTCCCCGTATGCCGCCTCGTTAGACGCCACGACGCATCCTCCAACACTGCCTCCATTCACCACCTCTGCCGTCTCCGATGCAACAACAACCTCTACCTGCTCACTCTTATGCATGGACAGCGACCAGCGTATTAAACGATTACGGCCTGTTTCTTTTGCCACATAAAGCGCTTCATCCGACTGGTTGAGCAATTCTTTTGCATCGACTGCTTCATCGTAAATAGAGACCAAACCAAAACTTGCTGTTAAGTGTGGCACCTCGGGATAGTTATCCTTGTCGCCAGCCTCCAATGCTTTACGCATTTTTTCGCCAATCGCTGTCGCAAGCCCAACATCTGCCTTCGGAAGCACCACCACAAATTCTTCCCCCCCGAGTCGACCCACCAAATCATTGGGGCGAGAGTATTGCGTTAAGGTATCGCACATGAATTTAATTGCTTCATCACCCACGCCGTGCCCATAGGTATCGTTCACCAATTTAAAGTGATCAATATCCACCATTAAACAACACAGCTCGCTCTCTTCCTCCACCGCTTCGGTAAAAACTACTTCGAACATTTCAAACAGAGCACGCCGATTCAGCGCATTGGTGAGGGGGTCCCGCGTTGCCAAACGCAGCAACTCTTCATTCTGTATCATAATTTCTTGCTGGCTTTCCTCCAGCCGGCCCATTGCCTCACGCAGCGATTCATTTTTCGATTCAAGCTCTGTGACATCATCAAACGTTACCAAGGCACCTTTTATTTCATCTTCAGAGGCAGTAACGGGAGAAACATTGACGTTAAAAAAAAGAGTTTCTTTAAGCGCGGTGGTTAAATTAAGGCGCTGCCCTTGGGGCAAAGTTTCTCCCGCCATAATTCGCATCCAGGGAAGCGAATCTGAATTTCCTTTCAATAAATTTACGGCCCAATCTAGGGAACCACTGTCTTTGCCCACTAGCTTTTCAGATAAAAAACCCGTTTTCTGTGCAAAGGCCATATTTGAGAAAATAATAACGCCTTCTTTATCAACAATAATCAAACCTTCAGACAAGGTATCTAAGGCTTTACGAACCCGTTCGGGGATAACCGCCTCAGGGTTAAGTTCACGCAAAGCGCGATTTAAAAACAAACGATAACCAACAAAACCCACCAAAGAAATAAACAGAACAAGGTAAATAAAGGAGCCACCCATGGACAGAGCACTTGAGCCGTATCCCATATCGGCAAAACGCAATTCTAGATTCCCCCAGCGCTGCCCTGAATTAAAAAGTGACACTTGGACCTGTGTAGGTGTGGATTTATCTGTCGGGGCCAAATCCCATAATTCATGGTGCGGTCCAGATTGAGCCAAGACTTCACCGGAAGCGAGTCGTACAGCCCCCGATAAGACATTGTCATTACGCTTTACCACCGAATCGACGGCTTCGTTCACACCATCTAGGTAGTTATTTTGAATATTTGTTGTCAGTTGAACCGCCAACATTTCCGTAATGGCCTTACGGGCCTGGAGCTCCGAGTCTTTGGTATCAGGGATCAGGCCAAGAAGGTCACTGATAAACATCACTGAAGCCGTCAGCATCACCAAACCGAAACTAATGCGTGTCAGAGGTGAACCTACAAAATTTTTTATGGCACCTGTTTGTTTATTCACTTCGGTTCCTCATCAAGAAGCGTCGCTGCTCGTTCGTTACTCTTATTAAGCATAGCGGAGCATTTCTCTCTATATTCCTTTATCAAAAAACTTCTCAAGATTCGCAGCGTTAACATTCTCTTCACCATCATCACCGGCTTCGTCATGCGCCTGTTTTTCTTTTTCCGCGCTACTGATATTCGCATTAAGAATAGGCAGCGGATCAATCTGTCTCCACAGGGGTGCTACAGACATAAAGCTTGCCAACAATGAGCCCCCTCTAAGAACCCAACTCACGACTCCAGCTGTCAAGCTCATGGAAATACCGATGGACACTTCGGCACTACGCATTTGCCGTTGGTTTTCATCGACAAGGGATTCATCGAGATCTTCACCAAGCTGGTAAAGCTCATCCGCTAACGCCGCATAACTTCCGAAAGAAACAAACTGAGGAGCTTCTATTTCTTCAGAAAACTCACCGTTGATTTGATTTAATAGCTCTAAGCGTAAATCAAGAAACTTCGACACCACTGTCGTCCCATGATATCCATTTTCGCCATGAGCTTTCCTAGTGTACTCGTGATCATCGTCATGTGCGGCGCGGACTACTGTGTCGTCAAACATTGAAGACCCAGTACGCTCCTTATTCGCTTGAGACGAATCCTTGTCATTTAATCCCCTTAAGCTTTCGGATGTTTCCACATCACTCTCTGACTCTCCCTCCTCATTGTTGATTTCACTCAGGGCCAACTCAATCACGACATTTTCGCCGTTCACTTCAGATGATGAGTTGTTTGAAGCGTCACCGCTTACCGGTCCTGTCGCTGCACTGGTAACAGTTTGGCTTGTTCCGTCACCGTCGATATAACTAACATCGACACTGATGCGCGCACCAAGGTCTGATGTAACAAGGGTATAACTCGTATCAGTTGCTCCCTCTATGGCAATACCATCTCTCAGCCATTGGTAAGAATATGCACCTAGGCCATCAACATCCTGGATAGTTGATGTATCAAGGATTAAGGTCTGGCCCTCGACCGAAGTGCCAGAGATATCTACTTGCCCCGTCGGCGCGTCGTTCACGGCGGTAACAGTAATCGCCACTGAGTCCGTGGTACTCACTGCATGGCTGTCGGTGCTGGTGATTACTAAGCTGTCAGCGCCATGGAAGTTTAAATTACCCTGATATTCGATTGCCGCCAACGTGGCATTCAGGTCGGCTTTTGTGCCATACAGAGTAAGCATACTGCTGCCATTTTCACCTGCGCTAATCGTTGTCGCACCGGCGAGGCTCACGTTAAGGCTGCCGTTACTTACGCTTAACTGAATACTTAAATCGGTGTCATCGGCATCGGTAACACTGGTTCCTGATATCGTGATCAGCGTATCTTCACTAATCGTTTGCAAGCCAGGCACAACATTCACCGGAGCATCGTCGGTGCCAGTAATGGTGATAATTGCGGTGCGTACGGGTGACTCCGCAAGTTCATCGTCCATCGAGGTATAGGTAAAGCTCACTGTTGCTAAGCTATTTAATGGCAGAGTATCCAGATCCATAGCGCCGAGGGAATAGCTCCCGTCTGCATTGACGGTGAGGTTAATGCTTTGAGTTTGGGCCACACTATGGGCGTCGGTATAACTCAAAGTAACCGGTATCGCAGTACCGACATTACCGGCAAGGCCATTAACTTGCCCGACTGTGAGGGAGCTATCCACATCATCAATATCGGCTGCACCGGTGAGTAAATCGCTGGTGACCGCATCCACGTTGTAACCGACTTCTAGTTGGTCTTCGTCGGCGTTAATGCTACCTGCGGTGAGAGTGGGGTTATCATTGGTACCGGTAATGGTGATGGTGGCGTCCGTATCAGCGGAGAAGAGGCCTTCATCGTCCATCGAGGCATAGGTGAACGTCACCGTCGCCAGGTTGCCCGTTGGTAAGGCGCTTAAATCAAAGGCACCCAAATCGTAGGTGCCATCGGCATTGACGGTGAGTAGAATATTTTGATTTACGGTGGCCCCATCGGCATCGGTATAGGTCAGCTGCACCGGCGTTGCGGTGCCCACCTTCGTGATATCGCCATTGACTTTGCCCACCACCAGGGTGTTGTTCGCGTCATCAATGTCCGCGGCACCCACCAGTAAGTTGGTGGCCCCTTCAACCACACTGTCGTAACCGGCTAAGAGCTGGTCTT